>JBILWF010000247.1:0-5037 GCA_044370075.1 Chthoniobacteraceae bacterium
TCGCGGAAACTCCATCCACCCCCGGCGCCGGGGCCGGCTCCACCTCCACCTCGGCCACCTCCAGCTCCTTGCCGTCCGTGGAGCGGATGCCCGACGGCTTGGAACCCGCGATGCCTCTTCCGAAAACCTGGATCCTCGTCTTTTTTCCGACAGCAACCACGGAGGGCGCAACGGCCTCCACCACGGGGGCCTCGTCCACCGAAAGCCGGTAATAGTGGTCCGCACCGCCGGCGAAAGCGACATCCTGCAAAGACACCACATAGTTGCCCGATTCCGGCGCCGTAAAATCGATGAAGGACATCCGCTGGTTGGCACTCAGCCTGCGGCCTCCGGCGTCCAAAACCGCAAAAACCGGCGTCAACCGCGAATCCAGTTCCTGCGCCATGCAGCGCACAAACACACGCTGCCCTTTTTGCGCCGCAAACCGAAAATGATCCCGCGCAGCGGCCGCAACAGAACCGTACACCGCCTCGCCCACGCGGATCTCCATCGGCTTCGCGAAACTGCACTCGCCGGATTTCAAAGCCGTCTTGGCGCGATCCACGTAAAACGCGCGCGGATTGGAAACCCCATGGGTACCGAGAAGGCGCATGTCGTAAATGCCCTCCGGCACATTCGAATCCACCCTCACCGAAAACACTTTTTCCTTCGACAGCTTCGCCTCAATTCCGGGATGCGAAAACCAAGCCGTGTCGACGCCCTCAAGGTCGACTCCGGCAATCGTAACCTCGCTTTCCCCGCCGGGCGTCATGGCGGCAGGTGAAATACTGTCAAGGCGCGCAAGCGGCAGGTCCGCCGCAAAGGCGCCGGTCGCAAAACACACCGCGGAAAACGCACCGACACGGAACATGCGTGTCCACAAAACCGGAGCTTTCCGGGCACTGCGGACGGGGGAGGAAGCAGTCATGGAAAATCCGGAGAACGTCCTTTGGGGCAGAGACTAGTGGTTGAACAAGAACTCTTTGGTGTTGAGCAGGGTCCACAGCAGGTCCTCGTAAGCCTGCCGCTTCACGGTTGGAATGCTCGGAGGTTGTCCGTCTCCCGCGGGACGCGTTTTGGTGATGTGTTTGAGGGCGAGCTGCACTTCTTCCTGCGTCGGCTTGCGGCCGAGCGCGCTCAAATACAATTCCTCGAGCGCGGCCTCGTCCCCTTTGGGATGCGCCGCGAGTTGTGCCGCGGCTCCCTTGTCATCCGCGAGGCGTGTTTGAATGTCCTTCGCGTTGATGAGATGCAGCGCCTGCGCAAGGCTGGCGTCCTGTGTGCGCTCGCATTCACACGCACTCGATGCCTCCGGCCGGCCGAACACTGTGAGAAAATAGCTGTTCGAGTTGAAACTGTTGTCGGGAAGACTGATCGCACGCGTTCCGGCGGGCAGTCCGGTGAAGGCTCCCGGCACGCGGGTCACCTGACCGATGCCGTCGTACAGAACTTCCGCGGACATTCGCTTGGGGTAATACCGCGAAAAAGACTGCCGGTCGGTAGCGTTGTATTCGTTGGGAACCGCGCTCAGCTGGTAGGTCACCGAGCGGGTGATCTCCCTCAGCAGCGCGCGCTGGTCGTAGCCGCTTTCGACAAAAATCCGCGCGAGCACCTCCATCAACTCCGGGTTGGATGGCGGGTTGGTGTCGCGGATGTCGTCCTCGGGCTCCACCAACGCGCGGTTGAAAAAGTGCTTCCAATAGCGGTTCACCAACGTTTTGGCGAAGAACGGATTGTCTGGGGAACGCATCCAGTCTGCAAGAACCAGACGGGGGTCCTCCTCCGGGGCAATCTTGAGTTCGCCCGATCCGAGAGCCGCGGGGCGCACCTGCTGCTTGTTCTTTTTGTTCACCGAAGCGGCCACGCCGCGCTTGTGCATCACCAGATCCGGCGCGCGCCTTCCGATGGTCGAGAAGAAAGCCGCGAATTGGTAGTAGTCGTTCTGGCTCCACTTCTCAAACGGATGATGGTGGCACTGTGCGCATTGGAGGCGTGTTCCCAGGAACAACTGCGCGGTGTCCTCCAGCTGCTGCTGGGGTTCCTTGACTTGAAAATACCACGCGACCGGCGGGTTTTCCGCGGGCGAACCGCTGGAGGCGAGTACTTCGCGAACCAGCACATCGTAGGGCTTGTTGGATTTGAACGCGTCCACCAGCCATCCGTAAAAGGCAAAGTTCATCGGGGCGTCCTGGGCCTTGGAACGTTTGTTGCGTAGAAGGGCGCTCCATTTTCCCGCGAAATATTCCGCATGCTCGTCGCTCTCGAGCAGACGGTCGATCAAGGCATCCCGTTTGGCGGGATTGGTGTCCGCGAGAAAGGATTGCGCCTCGGCGGCCGTTGGAAGACGTCCGGCGATATCCACGCTTGCCCGGCGCAGGAAGGTCGCATCATCGCACAGTTCCGAAGCGGGCACGCCCATGGCGCGTAACTTGGCGAATACGGCGCGGTCGATGGCGTTGCGCGGCTGCGGCAGTTTGTCCACCGGTGCGCCAAGGGGCACCGTCGCGCGAAAGACCGAAGCAAGACCCTGGTAACGCACCATGACGGCCACATCCCCGGGAAGATCTGCAATGGTCACGTGGCCCTCCTCGTCCACAGTGGCCATGCTCTTTTCGTTGGGCTCGTACAGCGCGCTGCGAGTGACGTCTTCCACCGATCCATCGCTATAGCGGGCCAGGACCGCAAGCTGCTGCGATCCCTTCAAAGCCATGATGCGCGCCGGAGGAAACACCTCGATGGATTCCAACTTGGGATCCGAGCCCGTGCCGTACGGCATCCCCTGTTCTATCCAGCGCAGCAGGATGCGGTACTCGTCCGAGTCCCGCGAAAGGCGTTTGCCCCCCCCGTGTGGCGAGGAGCCAATCCCCTTGGTTAGCAGAAGGCTGTTTTCCGGAGCCGCGGGAAAGATGCGGCGTCCGCGCGCTTCGAGCACCAAGTGCTCGTAGTCCTCCTCCGGTTCAAAGCCGAGCAGCGAGAGGCGGAAACCATTCTGTCCCCCGGATTTCCCGTGGCATCCCCCGGAGTTGCAGGAGGCTTTGGTGAAGATCGGAACGACGCGGTTCGCGAAGCTCACGGGCGGTACTTTCGCGGATTCCTCCACGAGCACCCGCAATTCGGCCTTCAGTCCGGAGGCCTCGTGCACCGCGGTCACCGTGGCCGCCCCGTCGGCCACCACGCTCAGGCACCCGGTGTCATCCACCCGCACCACGTTCTCCGGTTGTGCGGTGATGCGGACCGCGCGGGTCACGTCCCGCACTTGGCCCGAGGGCAGCTTTGCGGCGAGTACCAACTGGCGCGTGGCATCCGCGCCGCGCAGGACCAGTGCACCGTTTTCGGGCTTGGTGAGGTTCGCAAACTCAAACCCAATTTCGGTCGGAGCCTGCACCACCGCGGCATGCAGTTCGTGCGCACTGAGGAGCGAGACGGCGAAGATTGCGGAACAAAAAATTCCGAGGACACGCCGGGCGATTCGGGTCGGTTTCATACGATAGGTTTCGACTGGTTTTCTGGGTTCCCTGAGTATCTCGAACGGGCATCCACTTCCCCTTCAGGCTCTGGACAGGCGCCGTGATTCAACTCACGCCAACTCCCGCAGCGGATCGCAGCCTCCCTCGACCAAATGCTGCGGACGACCGCTCAAATCGGGGACGGTTTCACGGCCCCACTCAATTCCCAGATGCTGGTAGAGCGTCGCGAATACTTCGCCAAAACGCACAGGGCGCTCCGTCGCCTCGCCTCCCAGACGATCCGTGGCCCCGATCACCTGCCCGTGCCGCATTCCGCCCCCGGCGAGCAGCGCGCAGGACACGCGCGGCCAGTGGTCGCGGCCCGCGTTTTTATTGATCGTGGGTGTTCTTCCAAACTCGCCCCACACCACCACCGCTACGTCCTTCTCCAAACCGCGCTCGCGCAAATCATCCAGAAGCGCGGTCAGGCCCTGGTCCAACAAAGGCAAATCCTGGCGCAGTGCGGCGAAGTTCTCGCCGTGATGATCCCACCGGCTGAACGCCACCGTCACCACGCGCGCCCCCGCCTCCACCAGACGGCGGGCCGCCAGAAAATGCGTCATCAACTTGGGGCCTCCGTCATCGCGGTTTTTGGCATCGCCGCGCCCGTAGCGTTCAAGCACCTCCGCCGGCTCCCGGGAAATGTCCAGCGCGTCCACCAGACGGCTCGATGTGAGCACCCCGAAGGCCTGCTGGCTGAAGGTGTCCAGTCCCTCCATGTGCCCAGAGGCATCGGCTTCCCGGCGGAACTTGTCAAAACTGCGCAGCAACGCCTGCCGGTCGGTCAGCCGTTCCAGACTAATGTTACCCAGTTTCATGTCCTCCAAACCGCCGCCCTTGTTCGGCTCAAACGGACCGTGCCGCACCCCCAGAAAACCCGGCTCGCCCGAGCGCGACCACGGCATGTGACCCATCTTGGGAGCCAGTCCCACGAAAGCCGGCATCTCCGCACACCGCGGTCCGCGCAGCGCCGACACCACCGAGCCCATGGCGGGCCAGCCGCCTGGAGGTTGGTTGGCAAACGGCCTCCCCGTGAGGCATTGAAACGCGTCGTGACGGGTGTCGCAATCCACCATGGAGCGGATCAGCGTGCAGCGGTCCATGCGCCGCGCGAGCAGGGGCAGATGTTCGGTAATCTGGACTCCGTCCACGTTGGTTCCGATCGGCCGGAACTCCCCGCGCACCTCGGAGGGCGCATCCATCTTCAAATCAAAGATATCCTGGTGCGACGGGCCCCCCGGCAGGAAAATCATGATGACGGATTTCTCCGCGGCGACCGCGGGCCTGCCCGACTGCGCGGCGAAGACCTGAGGCAGGGACAGGCCTCCAAGAGAGAGTCCGCCGATGCGCAGGAAATCCCGGCGCGCAATGCCGTCGCAAAACCGACCGGTGGAATGGGAGGGTATGGTGATCACGGGGGGGGTGGTTTCCGGGAACTGACTAGATCGTATACGGGAGTTCCCTAAGGAGGAAAACCCTTTTCCCGGGGCATCCTTTGAATCAAAACCCGCCTGAGCCCGCTTTTAGAGGGCATGGGCCGGAGGAATGCTTT
>JBILWF010000248.1:0-5035 GCA_044370075.1 Chthoniobacteraceae bacterium
ATCCCCTCACGCGGATCGTCTGCAAACAGCTGCTGCCCATTTACGACAAGCCGATGATTTATCATCCGCTCTCCACCCTGATGCTGGCCGGGATCCGGGACATTTTAATCATCTCAACGCCCCAGGATTTGCCCAAATTTGAGGACCTTCTGGGCGACGGAAGCCGCCTCGGTGTGCGCTTTACATACGTGTCGCAGCCCAAGCCTGAAGGGATCGCTCAGGCATTTTTGCTCGGCGCCGATTTTCTCAAGGATGCGGACCGTTCGGTTTTGATTTTGGGGGACAACATTTTTCACGGGAATCTGGATTTTCTACGCGACGCGCTTCGTCTGGGCGAAGGGGCGTGCGTATTTGCGTACCCCGTCCGGGATCCCGAGCGGTACGGCGTGGTGGAATTTGACGCGCAGGGCCGCGCGATCAGCCTGGAGGAAAAGCCGCTCAAGCCGCGCAGTCACTTTGCGGTTCCTGGCCTGTACGTGTACGACCAGCAGGTGGTGGACATCTGCCGCGCGCTCAAACCGTCCGCGCGCGGCGAACTGGAAATCACCGACGTAAACCTGACCTATCTGCGCAAGGGAACGCTGCATGTCCGGCAGCTGAACCGAGGCATGGCATGGCTCGATACCGGAACTCCAGTCAGCCTGATGGAAGCAAGCAACTACATCGCCGCAGTCGAACACCGGCAGGGGCTCAAGATTGCGTGTCTCGAGGAGATCGCCTTCTCAAAGGGTTTCATCGATGGAGCCCAGTTTGACTCCCTGCTCGCATCCCTTCCTAAAAGCGAATACCGCGCCTACCTCGAGCGCGCACGCGACGGACGTTGGGACGGCGAGTCCGCTGGCACTTAGACTAAACACGAAGCGCCCCGAGCGCGCGGCACAGCCGAGGAGCCGCGCCGTTTTTTCGTCAGTGAATCGCGGGCTCCGGCGTGGGCGCATTGGTCGCGAGAAAGCGCAGATCACACCCTTCGTCAGCCTGCGTCACCTCGCGCAAAAACAGCGAGAGGTAGCCGCGCACAATCCGCTGCGGAGCCGGCTTCCACGCCGCCCGTCGCCTCTCTAGTTCTGCGTCGCTCACACCGAGTGAGAGCGTCCGGGCGGCCACATCGAGGGTGATCAAATCGCCATCACGCACCAGCGCAAGAGGACCGCCCACGGCGGACTCCGGCGCCACGTGGAGGACGCAGGCTCCGTAGCTGGTGCCGCTCATGCGCGCGTCGGAAATGCGCAGCATATCACGCACGCCCGCCTGCAGCAGCTTTTTCGGCAGCGGCAGCATGCCCCACTCGGGCATTCCGGGCGCTCCGACGGGACCGGCATTTTGAAGAACCAAAACCGAGTCCTCGGTCACGTCCAACGAGGGGTCATCGAGTTTCGCATTCAGCTCGTCGTAGTTGCTAAAAACCAGCGCAGGCCCGGTGTGCTTCATGAAGCGGGGCTCCATCGCTGCGTGTTTAATCACGGCACCCCGGGGTGCGAGATTGCCCCGCAAAATTGCGGTTCCCCCGTCCGCCGAGAGCACGTTGTCACGGGTGCGGATGACCTCCGGATTGAAGATGGACGCGCCCTCGAGGTTCTGCGCCAAAGTCCTGCCATTCACCGTTTTTTCTTCTCCCGAAAAAAGATCCGGCAACTGTGCGAGCAGCGCGCGCAATCCGCCCGCGAAATAAAAATCCTCCATGAGGAAACGCCCGGAGGGGCGCAGGTCCGCGAGCCGCGGAGTCTTTCTCGAAATCTCATCAAACCGGTCCAACCCCAGCGGAATTCCCGCGCGTCCGGCCATCGCGATCACATGCACTATCGCGTTGGTCGAGCCGCCGATGGCCATGTCCGCGACAATCGCGTTGTCAAAGGATGCCGGAGTTAAAAACCCGGAAGGACGCAGGTCATTCCACACATTTTCGACAATCTGCCGACCGCTCTCCGCCGCCATGCGCAAGTGCGCCATGTCGTTTGCGGGAATGGACGACGCACCGGGCAAAGTGAGTCCAAGGGTTTCGGCGATTGCCGTCATGGTCGAGGCCGTTCCCATGGTCATGCAATGCCCGTGCGAACGCGCAATGCCCTCCTCTATCTCGCACCATTGTTCGTCCGTGAGATTTCCAGCACGCCGCTCCGCCCAGTACTTCCATGCATCCGAACCGGAGCCGAGGGTTTGACCGCGCCAGTTTCCGCGCAGCATGGGACCGCCGGGAACAAAGATGAAGGGAAGCCCCGCGGAAAGCGCCCCCATGATCAATCCCGGGGTCGTCTTGTCGCAGGCACCCAAAAGAACCGCACCGTCGGCGGGTTGCGAACGGAGGATTTCCTCCGTCTCCATCGCGAGCAGGTTGCGATAGAGCATGGGGGAGGGCTTCATGAAGCTCTCGCTCACGGAAAGCACGGGCACTTCGATGGGAAGCCCGCCTGCCTGTAGAATTCCCTTCCGTACATTTTCCGCCAGCACGTTGAAATGCAGGTGGCAGGGATTGAACTCGGACCACGTATTAAGAATCGCGATGACCGGTTTGCCTTTCCAATCCTGCGGCCCGAGGCCCATCTGGCGCGCCCGGGAGCGGTGGCCGAAACTGCGTAAATCATCGGGACCGAACCAGCGCCAGGAACGCAGTTGCTCGGGAGTCAGTCGGGGTATGCTCATGAAAGGAGTTTAGGTTAAAGGAAAGAGTTGGGCGCAGCCCATGGTCAAAACCAACCCCATGACGCCTTGAAAGGCCATCATGGGGGAAACTGTGCGCAGGGTTTGCTCCTCGCTCAAACCAGACAGGCGGGAGATGATCCAAAACCCGGCGTCGTTCATCCACGAAAACGGCTTGGATCCGCATCCGATGGCGATTGCGAAGTAAACCGGGTGGACGGTCCCGCCGGCGGCAATGAAGGCTTTGGCGATGGGGGCGGCGGTGATCATGGCCACGGTGGCCGATCCCTGCGCGGTGCGCACCAGGGTGGTCACCAAAAAAACCAGCGGTAGCGCAAAACTTTGAACGCCGGCAAAACGCGAGGTGACTTCGGCAGCGATGCCCGTTTGCTGGAGGACACCGCCAAAGGCGCCTCCCGCGCCAATGATCAAAAGGATCGCCGCACCCGATTCCAAGGCAGTGCGCACGGCTTTCACCGCCTCGGAGCGGTTTTGGTTCAGCGCAAGGGGGGCGAGCGCGCAGAGGGCGCCCAGCGTGAGCGCCATGTCCTTGTCGCCGACATTTTTCATCCACACCGCCCACGGGCTCGCAGCCTTTTCCAGCGATTCCGTCAACGATGCGTCCAATCCGATGAGCACCAGCGGCAAAACCACCGGAAGAAGTGCAATCCACAGCGGGGGAAGCGCGCGTGAGGGGTTTTCTTGGGCCACCACGTCCTCGGGAACCGGTATCGGAAAAGTCCGGTTCGCATATGCGGCAAACAACATGCCGAAGAGCGCGGCTCCCAGACCGATGACGCTTCCCATGCCGATCATCAGGCCGAGAGGGACGCCCAATTCCCCCGCGACGAACAAGGGCCCGGGGGTGGGTGGAACCAGAGAATGCGTGATGGTTCCTCCAGCGACCGTGGCCATCACCAGCAACAAATAATCGCGCCCTGTTTTGCGTGCGACCGCCTTAAACAGCGGCGCCAGCAGGTACATCACCGTGTCCAGCATCACGGGAATGCACAACAGGAAGGAGGAGGAAAAAAACGCCCATGGAGCGCGCTGCGCGCCGAAAAGGCGCAGCATGGCAGATGCAATCGCCTCCGCGGCACCGGAGAGCATCATGGCTTCACCCAGCACAGTGGCCATGGCGATGAGAACGCCCAGATTCGCACAGGTGCGGCCCAGTTCCTCGGCGACGCGTGCGGGGGCTGACTTGGCAACAAACTTGTCCGCAGCTTTTTGCGTCCATTCCGCTTTTTGAACTCGCTGGGAAGCAAGCCTCTGGAGCGCCTCCTGAGGGGTGAGCAGAGCGACCACAAAGGCCCCAATGACAAGCGCCAAAACCGCATGCAAACGCAAACCAAGCACCCCACAAACCACCACTCCCATGCCGATGAAGAGAATCAGCAGGGGATTCATGAACTTTTACGGATCCGGGGGTGTCGAACCATGCGGCGGATGTAGCGCTTTTGTCGGTGCTCTCCAAGAGCGAAGACTCGACAATCCGATGGGGAAAATCCGCGGCACCCGTCCAACCCCGAGTTTTGGTGGTGCATCGATCAAATCACGAAGTGAGCTTCTCGTGAATGCTGCGACGCCACGCATGAACCCAACTCTCGGGACTCGACTGGATCCGTAACACCCCCGCACCGGTCAAAAAGCCTGCATTTACCCGCCACCCATCTTCAGGTTACCAAGCGAGCGGGCTCGAGCCCCATACAAAATGTTTTCGCCGAGGTAAATGCCCGGCATGTCGGCGAGATCCGCCCGGATGTAGCCATGGTGCTTGCTCACCAAAGCAGCGCCGCCGCCGGGCCTTTCAGAGCGTGGCCTCCAAATTGCCCGGTAGAGACGGCAGACTCCGCGGCTACGGTGACGGGCTCAAGGGATGAACAGCACAAAGCCGGATCCCCGCGGGTTCCTGCGATAGTAACACCCGTTGTAAAACCAGCAGGGATTGCCATGGACGCGCACATAGGAGGCGCCTCGTGGCAGGGAGTAGTAAAATTGAACGGAAGCCGGAGGCCGATACCCGCTGCTCTGGTAACTCGAGGAATAGGTTGGCGGGGGCGGCGGCACATACCGGGGCGAATGGTAGGTGCCGGAGTAGTAGCGGGTGGAGGGTGGGGGCGGTGCAGTATAGGTAACCGAAGGGCGCGTATACACAGGCGCGGGCTGATAGTAGGAAACCCCCGGATCATACACACAGGAAGGCAAACTCATGGCGATCCCTAGGGCGATCCCCAACCGGAGAAGGGCTGGGCGCACTGCTGGTCTGCCCGCTCTATCGTTGATCGCCGTGTCTAAGGAACCGGGGCGGTCAGCGTCACTCCCGCCTCCAACTACCAAGTTGGTATGCACCGCATCTCCCCTCTGCAACTCAGGCTCTTTCAAGTTCATGGTTATGGAT
>JBILWF010000249.1:0-5029 GCA_044370075.1 Chthoniobacteraceae bacterium
TCCAACGCGCTGTTGTGGCGCGCAAATGTCCGCCGGCTCGATTTTGAGAGTTTCCGCGATTCGCTCATCAGCATGGCCGGTATTCTCGACAAAACCATGGGCGGACCCTCGTTTAACGTGACTGAGGAGCCCTACATCTTCCGGCGGTCAGTCTATTCGTACATCGACCGCGCCAATATGCCGGACTTGCTCATGCAGTTTGACATGGCCAATCCAACCGCACCCAACAGCAGGCGCTCGAGTACCATTGTGCCCCAGCAGGCTTTGTTTTTAATGAACAGCTCCTTTGTGGCTGCCATTGTGCAGAACATCGTCAAGCGGCCCGAGATCGTGAGCGCCGTTATGCTTCAGAGGGACACCGACAAGGCTATCACTGCCGTTTACCGGATTGTGTTACAGCGGGTCCCCACGCCGTCCGAGCGAGCGCGGGCTCTCGAGTTTCTCCTTACAGAGAACCGTATGCAGGCCGCGGTCAAAGCCGAGGCTTCGCAAATGAATCAGGATGCCCTAAAACGGGCTGGAAAGAAACTGCAAGCTGCTCAAAACGAGAAGAAAGCAAGCGCCGCCCTCGTGAACGAGGGCGAGTTGGTTCAGCGGGTGGCTTTTTCGCCGTGGGAATGTCTGGTTCAGGCACTGCTGTTCTCCAATGAGGCTGCCTACGTCAACTGACGTTCGCCGGGCCAGCGCCCAGTCTTCAGGCAGGTCCCGCGGCGCTCCCGCGCGCGGGCGGCGCAAACGGGGCGGAAGCATTTTCTGCTCAACGGCAACCAGGCCCCCCAGCCGGTCGCAGCAACCGGGCTTCGTTACGCAGGCCCCGACGCGTTGCACCGAAATGCCCTAAACACATTCCGGCGGCAAGCCCCCGCGGCCCCGCAAACCACCTCAGGTTTTTTGCGAATCCACTTCACTCGCGGCCATCGCGGGGTCCTAGAAGCGCCTCGACAACGCCCGCTGAATGGCGCCTACTCGGCGCAGGCCATGCGCATCCCCCTCGCATCCCGAACTCCGCTCCTCCATGGAAGAAGAAACTTCCTGCGTGCTGGAATGCTGGCAGCAGGGGGCCTCACCTTGGCCAACCTGCTCCGCGCCGAGCATCTCGCCGGCATCGGTTCTTCACGCAAAGCGGTGATCAACATTCATCTCGATGGCGGTCCGCCGCAGATGGATCTGATCGATCCCAAACCGGAGGCGCCCTCGGAGATCCGCGGCGAGTTTGCCTCCATCCCAACGGCGCTGCCCGGGGTTCATTTCACCGAGCTGCTCCCGCGTCTGGCGCGCAACGCGCAGAAATATGTTTTCCTGAGGGCTTTGGTCGGGGCTGACAACCGGCACGACGCGTTCCAGACACAGTCGGGTTTCAAGGAAAAGGACCAACTCGCGCAGGGAGGGCGTCCAGCCCTTGGGTGTGTTTTGGGTAAACTGCTCTCCCGCCCCGAAGACGATGCCCCGGTGGCCGTCAGCCTGATGCAGGGACGCGGACTTGTGCGCAACAGCGTGCGGCCTGGTTTTTTGGGAGTCGCCCATTCCGTTTACCGCCCGGATATCTCTTCGATTTTCCCGCTGGCCATATCCAGCAGCATGCAGTCGGAGTTGCGCCAACGCGGGGCCGCGCCCAGCGAGGGACTCGCGCTGACCGAGGGACTCTCCATTGAGCGCCTCGAGGAGCGCGTGCGCTTGCTGCGCGACTTCGACCGGATCCGGCGGGATATCGACCGCACGGGATCGATGGCGGCGCTGGATCGTTTCACGCAAATGTCGCTGCGCATGCTTACCTCCGGGCGCATGGCCGCGGCGCTGGACCTCAGCCTCGAAGATCCGCTTGTGGTGGAGCGCTATCTGCCCCGCGTCCGGCGTCCCGAAGGCGGGGACACGATGGAATCCGAGCGCGGGGGGTTAAAGTTGCTGCTCGCGCGCCGTTTGATCGAGGCGGGCGTGCGGTGCGTCAGCCTGTCCCTCGGCGATTTTGACACCCATTCGGATAATTTTTCCATCATGCGCTACCTTGGGCCGATGCTGGATCACGCGCTCGATACGCTGGTGGTAGACTTGGAGGAGCGCGGGATGTTGCAGGATGTTTTGATCGTGGTATGGGGTGAGTTCGGGCGCACGCCGAAGATCAATGCCAAGGCAGGGCGCGACCACTGGCCGCCGGTTGGCATGGCCGTGCTTGCAGGTGGAAATTTGCGCGCGGGACAGGTGCTCGGAGCCACGGACCGCTACGCGGCTGAAGCCGTTTCCCGTCCCGTCCACTATCAGGATGTTTTCGCCACCGTGTATCACCACCTGGGAATCGATCCGCTCGGCACGCGAATCACCGATCCGGAGGGCCGCACCCATGCGCTGGTTGGACAAGGCGAAGTTATCCGCGAATTGGTTTAGTTGCGGCCTGCGTGCGGAAACGCGGCGGCCGCAAAGTCCGTGTCGAAGTGCGGGTTCTGGATTGACTCGCTGTTCACAAACAGGATCCTCACGCGCATGAACGCAAACCCCCCGGGCGTTTTTTCGCGGCGTCAGGCGCTTCAGGCCGGTGCCATTGGTTTGCTCGGAATCGGAGCGGAACATCTCGCCCAGTTGCAAGCGCTTGCCGCGGAAACCACCTCCGCGCCAAAGGCCGGGGAAGCCGCTCCGCGCAGCGCGGTGGGCAAGGCGCGATCGGTGGTTTACATTTTTCTCTCCGGCGGACTCGCCCAGCACGAGAGCTTTGACATGAAACCGGATGCGCCCCTCGAGTTTCGGGGCGAGTTTAATCCCATCTCCACGAGCGCGGATGGAGTTCAGGTTTGCGAGCATCTGCCGCTCCTTGCGCGCAGGGCGCACAAGTATGCGCTGGTACGTTCGCTCACGCATCCGAGCAACGATCACTCCGCGGCGCACCACATCATGCTGACGGGGCGCAGCGATTTGCCCCTGGGATTCGACCCGAGCAAACCAAAGGAAAGCGACTGGCCCAGCATGGTGTCGCTGGCCGGGGCGCTGTTGCCGCGCGTCAACAACCTGCCGCCCGCCCTGATGCTTCCCGACAAACTGCAGCACCGCACGGGACGGATTATTCCCGGCCAGTTCGCGGGGCAGATGGGAAAAAAACACAACCCCTGGATACTGGAGATGTCGCCCTACCATCCCCTGCATTACGGGGCGTATCCGGAATACCTTTTTGACCATCAAAAGGGAAGGTTAGCCGACGGGAGTCTGCGTTTTATGCCCCCGCATCTTGCTTTGCCGGAAGGGCTCACGCAGGAACGGGTCCTGAATCGAATTGCACTGCGCGAGACTGTCGAGGAGCAGACACGCGCCCTTGCGAGCGCGATCGAGGATGCCGGTTTCGACCAGTACCGACAGGCTGCCGCATCCCTGCTTACCGGCAGCGGGGTGCGCGATGCATTCGACTTGAACCGGGTGCCGGCGCATCAACTCGAGCGCTACGGCCACAACAGTTTTGGATGGTCTCTTCTCATTGCGCGCCGCCTGCTGGAGTCCGGCGTTCGGATGGTTCAGGTCAATCTCGGCAACAACGAGTCCTGGGATACGCATCAGGCGGCTTTTCCCAATTTGAAAGACTTCCTGTTGCCCCCGATGGACCGCGCCGTGAGTGCTTTTTTGGATGACCTGGAGGCTTCCGGTTTGCTGCCGGAGACGTTGGTGGTCATGGGCAGCGAGTTCGGGCGGACTCCCAAAATTTCCAAGTTGCCGTCCGCCAAACTTCCCGGGCGGGATCACTGGGGTGCTTCTCAGACGGTGCTCCTCGCAGGGGGCGGCGTGCGGGGAGGCACGGTGATCGGGGAAACCGACTCGAAGGGCGCGTATCCGGTGAGCGATCCGCAGACGCCCGAGAATCTGGCGGCTACCATTTACGATGCGCTGGGACTTCCGCCCACCATCGAGTGGCACGATCCGCTTCAGCGGCCCTTCTCGCTGTACATGGGATCGCCCATCCGGGGGCTGATGTAGGAATCCTCGCCGCGGCGCACCGGGTGACCCACGACATGTGCCGCGGCGCTATGGACGGTAATTTTTTGTTTGGAGCGCCTTTCAGAGCGCACCGCTTTTTTTAGTGGGATGCGGGGGAAACTTCCGCTGCCGGTGGTGCGTGGATTGTACCGGTCGTTGGCGTGATTCGCTGGAACCAGAAGCTGACTTTTTCCAAAACCAGATAAATCACGGGCGTGGTGTAGAGCGTGAGGATTTGCGAGACGATCAGTCCGCCCACGATGGCGACGCCGAGCGGCCGGCGCAGTTCACTTCCTGCGCCGCCGCCGAGTGCGAGGGGAAGGCTGCCGAAGAGGGCCGCCAGGGTGGTCATGGTGATGGGACGAAACCGCGTGGTGCAGGCGGCGTAGATCGCATCGCGGGGGCTCATTTGCGGACTCCTGCGCCGCGCATCAATGGCGAAATCAATCATCATGATGGCGTTCTTTTTCACGATGCCCATCAGCAGGATAATTCCAATGAAAGAGACGATGGTAAGTTCGTATCCATAAACCTGCAAGGCGAGCAGGGCGCCCAGACCGGCGGAGGGCAGCGTCGAAAGAATGGTCAGGGGATGCAGCAGGCTCTCGTACAGAATTCCCAAGACCAAATAAACTGCGACAAGTGCCCACAGGGTCAGCATTGGAAGACTGGACAGCGAAGCTTGGAAAACCTGCGCGGTACCTTGAAAGCTGCCGCGGATGCTCTCGGGCATGTGCAGATCTTCCACGGTTTCCGCTATTAAATCGGTCACGCTTCCGAGCGAGATTCCGGGAGCAAGATTAAAGGACACCGTGATGGAGGGAAACTGCCCTTGATGGGTGACGGCCAGTTGTGCGCTGGTCGTCTGAATGCGGGCGATGCTGTTCAGGGGAACCATAGGGCCGTTGGCCGAACGGATGAAAATTTGATCAAGTGCGGATGGGCTTTCGAGGAAGGCACCGTCCAGCTCCAAAACGACGCGGTGCTGGTTGTAGCGTTTGTATATGGTCGACACGAGGCGCTGTCCGAAGGCGTCGTAAAGCGTGGCGTCAATTTCGCTCACATTAACGCCAAGGCGAGC
>JBILWF010000250.1:0-5027 GCA_044370075.1 Chthoniobacteraceae bacterium
CTCCCCAACCGCCGTTCCCCCGGCTCCAAAAGATTCACCTAAAAAGCTTCTGCCATCTTCCAACGCTAAAATCGTACGCATCAAAGCCAGTAAGAATGCGCTTGGGTCCACCTCAATCGAGAAAAATCGGCCGGCGAAGTGGAAAGCCGGATTGCCCCCGGCCCGCAGCAGCCTCACACTGATGTGACGGAATCCTCAGAACGCACCGTGCGTCGGATTCTTGAGTGAACACGTTGCCCTATGGAGCCTGAGAATCACGCGGATACCGAGCAAAAGGCCGGAACGCACAACCTGCCCGAGCCGCTCGCCGCCGCTCCGGAAGCCGCCGTTGACATTCCCGAAGAGTCGGAACAGAGCATTCCGCCCTCCGACGAAACAGAGGTTGGCGGCCTCCCGGCGGATGCTTCCCCCCAGACCGACTTCGAATCGGCACCGGAGCCGGGATCGATTGAAGATTTTTCAAGGCGTGCCCGTGGAACGCGCCTTTCGCCGGAAGAGGAGAGAGAGGCCGCAGCGCGCCTGAGCGAGTTGTTGCTTGGAGGGCGAGCGGACGTCACCCGCGCCCTGCAATCGATCCTCGTACTGCCCTGGATGATCACCTCTCAAGGGGCCACCCAAGCATGGCCTGAAATGAAGCCCACTTTTCGCAGCCAGTTGCTTGCCGGACTGGCGCGAACCCCTGGCGAGCCCGCGGCGCGCGTGCGCCTGAGCCTCGCCCGCGGGCTTTTCAAGGTGGATCCAGCCGCATCGCTGAAATTGATCATTCTGACACTGAGGCTTCTGCGTAACAAGGAGACCGGCCTTCTACAGGGCCGCGGTCCCCAGATCTTCGCGAATGTTCTGATCGGAAAAGGAAAAGCCTGGTTGTTGCAGCTACCCGTTGATTCGCTCAAGCCCGCCGAGCTGGACCTGCTGGCATCCTGTGCGCTGCACGGAGCTTTCCACGCGCCGCAATCGCCCCTCACCCAAATCGGAGTTCTGCGCTGGGCAGCGAAATGGGAGCGCCTCTCGAAAATTCCCGAGGCACTTGACCAGTTGATCCTGCGCGCGATCCAACGCTGGAGTGGAAAATGGAAGTCCGTCCTACAAAAAGAGGTCCAGCCTCTTCCGGAATCCTGGTTCGCGAGTTTGAAGAAATCTCCCGCGGACTCTTCGCGGTCGGAACCTTCGGACGAGGGGCTGGCTCAGGAAGATATGTCCGGTGCAAATCCCGAGACTCGGGTGGACTACTTGGAAAATGAAGGGGCAACGCGCGGGCCGGCAACGGTTTCACCACGCAAATCGCGGCGATCCCAAACCGTCCCCGAAGCGCAAACTATGCCGCTTCCCTTCGGAGAGTCCGCTGCGGCGACACAAGAAGCCTCGGAAGAGCATTTACGGGACGGGGAAGAGGAGGATACCGCGGAGGATGCTCCGGACCCGAGTTCCGTGGACGCTTACGAAGGCAACGACGAGACTGACACCGAGGAGGCGCCAAGAAGACGCCCGGTTTACGAATCCAAAACGATTCCCCGCTTTGGAGGGAGCCTGGCCGAAGAACCGAATGCTCAACCGCGCACCGTCTCCGGACGCCGCGGGGGCGCTTTCAACCTGCAGGAGACGCTCCGACAGATTGAGAACCATGTCCAAGGCTTAAAATCGGAACTGGCGATAGCCCAGAAACAACTGCGACACCGCGACGAGGACAAGCGGATGCGCCGTCCCGAAAGACCCATGGTCATTCCGGGCGAGCCCTCCGCCGAGGAACTCCACCGGCTCAACCAGCAGTTGGAATTTCGCAACGCCGAACTGCGTGCGCGGATCGAGGAGTTGACCGTCGACAGCGAGCAGCGCGCAGCGAGCCGCAACTTGTCTCTGGAGGCAGAGCCCTCACCTGATGGCGCAACCGAATTGCGCGTGCTACTGGGGCTAAAACTCCGGGAGGATTTTGAGGATTTTCAGGCACTCGAGCAGGAAAAGAAGGATTTGATCGTACAACAGCACTACCGCTCCTTGCTCCAGCACATTTTTGAAGTTCTTTCGCAGGAAGGTGTTTCCTTTGAAGCTGCTCCGCCCGCTCCCTAGGTGCAGAATCGGAGTGCCCGTGCCATGCCGCATCCAGCCGTGTTCCTTGACCGGGATGGCGTTTTGGTTGCAGACACTGGTTTGGTGACGTGTGCCTCGGAGTTCGAGATCCTGCCGGGCGTTCCCAGCGCGATGCGCAAACTCAAAAAGGCAGGTTTCAAGCTGGTCGTTGTCACGAACCAGGCCGTGGTGGCGCGCGGCATGATTTCCGAGTCGGAATTGAACAAACTCCACGCCCGACTGGAGAAAATGCTGGTTGCGGCCGGCGCGCCCGCGTGGGATGCCGTTTACTTCTGCCCCCATCATCCGCAAGCAAACCTGCCCGAATACCGGCTCGTCTGTGAATGCCGCAAACCGCAGCCTGGCATGATACGGCGCGCAATCCGGGAACACGATCTCTGCGCGGAGAGCAGTTACTTGGTGGGGGACCGCATCTCGGATGTGATGGCCGGGCTGCGCAGCGGCTGCAAAACCGTGTGGCTGACCACGGGCCGCCATGAGGCTGCTCCTATTGAATCTGGTCACCCCGGAGACGCACCCTCGGGAGGCGAAAAGGCGGATTGCGTCTGCGAGAATCTGGGTGCGGCGGCGGACTGGATTGTTTCCCGTTTATGAAAGCGATGGTTCTCTGCGCCGGGATGGGCACGCGGTTGGGTAAGCTCACCCAGCGAACGCCCAAGCCCCTCCTGCGCATCGGTCATCGCACCATTCTTGAGCACATTCTGGCGAATCTCCGGCGCCACGGTTTCGACCAAGTTGTGATTAACCTCCACTTCGAAGCCGATCAAATCCGCACCGCCCTCGGCAGTGGCGAGCGACACGGCGTCCGAATTACCTACTCGCACGAGAACAACCTGCTGGGCACGGCGGGGGCGGTGGGCAAGATGCGCCATTTCTTCGCCGGGGATGAATCATTCCTCGTCCACTACGGAGACATCGTAACAAACGAAGATTTCTCGGCGCTGGCTGCCACCCACCGCGCGCAAGACGCCCTGCTGACCATGCTGGTGCACCAGCGCCGAAAATCCAACAGTGCGGTGGTTTTGGACGAGGAAAACCGCGTTCGTGAGTTTTGGGAGCGCCCGGGTTCCGATTTTTGGGAGTCCACGCCCTCCGCGTGGGTAAATTCAGGTATTCTGATTGTGTCACCCAGTGTGCTGGATTGGGTTCCCGAAAACGTCTTTTGCGACTGGCCGCGGGATATTTTTCCGAAGCTGCTGTCCTCCGCGCGCGTGTACGCTCACCCGCTTCAGAACTACCGCGTCGCCGTGGACTCGGAGGACCGTCTTGAGCAGGCCCGCAAGGACCTCGAAACGGGCATATTCCGCGCAGTTGACGGATGAGGTCCGCATGCGCACCCCGCACCCTCGGCGTGAATGCTGAGGCAGGCCGCCCGTGCATCGGCAAAAAGGTTTTCTCAGAGACAGATCCGCATTTCCGCCTTTTCCTGAAAGCATCCGGAGGCCAGTCTACGGCCTGAAACCTTTTTTATTCGGACCCTAAAACAGGGTTGCCACGCACCCGCGCTTTCTTCAAACACCACCCACTATGCGATTCAGCGTCTCCAAAGACATCTTCCTGTCCGGGCTGCAAACCGTCCAGAACGTGGTGAGTTCCCGCTCCACCCTGCCGATTCTTTCCAACGTGCGCATTGAAGGTTCCGAAGGACAACTGCGATTCACAACGACAGATCTCGACGTGGGTATTTGCAGTGCCGTGGATGCGCAGGTGGACAAAACCGGTGGAACGACACTACCTGTCAAAAAGCTCTCCAGCATTATCAAGGAACTGCCTTCAGGCGAGGTGCATGTGGAGGTGGATTCCAAGAACATCGCCTCCATCCGTTGCGGGCAGACTTTTTTCAAAATCCACGGCCTGCCGGAAGACGAATTTCCGGGGCTTCCGCAATTTGACGACGCGAAGGTCTTCACCCTCAAACAAGCCGAAATCAAAGATGCCCTTCGCAAAACTGCGTACGCCATCTCCACCGATGAAACGCGCTACGTGCTGAACGGGATTCTGTTTTCATTCAAGGACGGGCGGCTGACGATGGTGGCCACGGACGGGCGCCGTCTGGCCCTCATCGACATGGAGGTGGAGTTTCCGCAGAGCGACGAGATCGAGGTGATCATCCCCACCAAATGCGTCAATGAACTGACCCGTTTGGTTGGCGAATCCGGCGAAGTTCGTATGATGGTGGGCCAGAATCAGGTGGCTTTTGATGTGGGCCGCTCCCGTCTGGCTTCGAAGCTGGTGGATGGCAATTATCCAAACTACCGGCAGGTGATTCCTACGGAAGTGAGCGAACGCGTCACCCTCGAGCGGGCGTTGTTTCTCTCCGCTGTTCAACGCGTCTCCCTGCTGGCGAGCGAAAAGAGCAACTCTGTAAAGCTGGTGCTCACCAACAACAATCTTGAGATTGCCGCAAACACGCCGGATGTGGGTGAAGCCCGGGAATCCATCCCGCTGGCATACAAAGGGAAGGATATCTCCATTGCCTTCAACCCGGAGTACCTCATGGCTCCCCTGCGCGCCCTGCCCAATCCCGAGGTGTACCTGGATCTGATCGACGAGATGAGTCCGGGCGTCATTAAGATCCAAAGCCCCTTCCTCTACGTGCTGATGCCCATGCGCGTGTCGTAAACCGCTGCAAGGGGGGCGGCGCCCCATCCAACTTGGGTCGAATTTTTATGTTGCCCTGAGATGCACAGCTTTTATCGTGCCCTCCCCGCTGCGGTTTCCGCAGTGCCACGAAGAAAAAGCTCACGTGGCGGAATGGCAGACGCGTACGGCTCAGGACCGTATGGGGCAACCCGTGGAGGTTCAAGTCCTCTCGTGAGCACTTCACTCCCCCTCCAACCTCAGGGCGGGAGAATCTATCAAGTGTGCGGGGCATGCCTCGTTGAAAATCGCCCGCCGTTGCTAACCGAGGGGATCCCTGTTGTTTTCAGAAACACCCCGGG
>JBILWF010000251.1:0-5023 GCA_044370075.1 Chthoniobacteraceae bacterium
CTCAAAGGTTTTTCGCCGCGGTATTCCCGCCGCCGAATTGGGTCGGTACCGGGATCTTGTGGAGCAGCATCAAAAGCGGGGAAACTCCATGGAATCGGCGCTCCATCTTGTTGTGCGCACGGCTTTGGTGGCTCCATCATTTCTCTACCGCGAGGGAAGTGCCCCGGTCTTTTCGGACGCCGAACTTGCCGCGCGCCTGTCGTATTTTCTGACATCGCGTCCACCCGACGATCTTTTGCGCGCCGCGGTGGCGGACGGGTCGTTTCGCGCACCGGGTGGAATCCGCGCGCAGGCCGAGCGTCTGCTGGCCGCACCCGAGCTAAAGGATTTTGTCACGAGTTTCGTCGGGCAGTGGCTCGGGACGCGCAAGCTGCCGCAGATCATGCCGGATTCGTCTCTGGGCGCGTTCTCCGACACGCACAGCAAGGCGATGATGCAGGAGCCCGAACAGGTCTTCAGCGAGATCCTGCGGGAAAACCGGCCGCTGCAGGATTTTATCGCCCCCGACTTTACTTACACGCACACGATCGTGGGAAAGCAGATGTACGGCCTCGCGATGGAACCGCATGATTTTACAAAAGCCTTCGCGCTGACGCGTGTTTCCCTGCCCCGTGAGGGCCGCGCGGGCGGCCTCCTCGGAATGAGCGGCGTGATGATGGCAACCGCCAACGGCGTCGACACGCAGCCCGTGTACCGGGGCAAATGGGTGTTGGAAACCCTCTTTGGAGATCCGCCGCCGCCGCCTCCGGAGTCCGTGCCCGCCATCACTCCCGACACGCGGGATGCAAAAACCATCCGGGAACTTCTCGCGGCGCACACCAGCGAGGAGCGCTGCGCGGGATGTCACCGCAAGCTGGATCCGCCGGGCTTGCTGCTGGAAAACTACGATGCGATCGGCCAGTGGCGGGAGGTGTATCCCATTCGCAGCGTGGATGCGCGCGGACGCACGACGACCAAGGCGGGCCCCCCGGTGGATGCGCATGCCACGATGCCCGATGGCACCGCGCTCCGAGACGTGCAGGATCTTAAGCGGTACGCGCTGGGGCACATCGAGGCGTTCGCACGCGGCCTGACCGAGAAGCTTTTTTTGTACGGCAGCGGCCGGATGCCGAGTTATGCCGAGCGCAAGCAGCTGCACGCGGTCTGCGACCCACTCATCCGAAACGGAGGCGGATTCCGCGACCTGCTGCTCGCGCTCATCGAAAGCGAACCTTTTACCCGCGAATGAAACGACGACTCCAAAGCGTGCTCGCGATCCTGCTGCTGCTTGCCTCCATGCCGCCGGGCAACTCAGCGCCACCGGCCCCGGCAGCGGCGGCCCGGATGGACGAAAAGCACCGTGCTTTTTTCCGCGAGAGCTGCGTGGAATGCCACGGCGCAGAAAAACAAAAGGCCGACCTCCGCCTTGATACTATTTCCTTTGCGCTGGACACGGTGGAGAACGCGGAGCGCTGGCAGAAGATTCTCAATCAAATCAACTCAGGTGAGATGCCTCCGGAGGATGCAAAAAAGCCCGAGGCGGCAGTAAAAACAGAGTTTTTGGATGAACTCTCGCGCACACTGGTAACTGCGCGGAAGGTTCTGGGCGACCAGCATGGCAAAATCACCATGCGCCGGCTCAACCGGAGGGAATACCAGAACACGATGCGCGACCTGCTCGGCGTGGCGGTGAACACACGCGATCTGCCCTCGGACGGAAGCGCGCAGAGTTTTGATACCGTCGGGGCTTCGCTGTTTATGTCCTCTGACCAGCTGGAGCAGTACTTGTCGCTGGGGCGCCGGGCGTTGGACGATTTCTTCGCGCCATATGAACAGGCGCTCCGCGGAGGGACCCTCGGAATGCGCCGCGAGCGCTACGAACCGGAGACGGCCCGATATCCGGTGGACGTTCAGAGCCGATATGACCGGGAGTTGGATCTGCATCGCAAATTTGAACAGTGGAAGGCCGCCGGCTCCGGGGACACGAAGCCCTTCGGTGTGGTGGACAAGGCGGCCATGGAGTTTGGGGAGTACTGCTATCAGGGCAACCACCGCTGGTTTTTGGAATATCTCGCCCTGCCCAAGCTCAAAGAGGGCGCCTATTTGTGGAACGCGATTTATGATGTGGACGAGATCCCGCTGAAGCTTCCCAAGGATGCTGAGCCGGGTGAATACACCCTCCGGGTTCGCGTGGGCAAGGTTGCGGGAATGCCGGCGGAAAGAGGTTTTCTTGCCGTGGTGCAGGGTTCCGATTTGGACCGGGACGACCGCAGTCTGCTGACGACGCGCGAGGTTGGCGGAAGCCTAGAAGCTCCCGAGATTCTGGAGATCCCGGTCAGCGTCGCGGAGGGCAAGCCGCGTAACTTTTACTTCATGGAGCGCCGCCCTCTTTTGGAGCGGCGTGACCTGTTGAACCGCCGCTGGCGCGATCTTAAGGACGAGAGGGAGCGCAATCCGGTGTTATGGGTGGATTGGGTGGAGTGGGAGGGACCGCATCGTCCCCGAGGCGTGGTGCAGAAGCGGGTTGAGCGGCGCGAGGTGGAGACGTGGGCGAACCGGGATGTACGGGGACTGCTGGGCGGCTATTACCTGGGGGGATTCAAGTCCGCAAAGCAGTGGATGGCGACGGACAAAAAAGGTTCACCCAAAGAGTTCGGACTTCCCGACGAGGCGGAGGTGAAGTTCCGGCTGCAGGTTTATGACACACACGGACCGAGTTTCGTGTCCTACCTCACCAACCCCCTGACTGAAACGGGGGCGTTGCTGACGATCTACAGCGTCCACCAGCGCGAGTTCATTTCGCTTCCGCCGGATCCGCTTACGCCAGGAGACAAACCGCGCGAGGCCGTGCCACCCGGGGACTACATGCTGCGAGTGCGGGTGGGGCAGACGCCCAAGGCACCCAGGGAGCGCGCATTTTTGGAAATGGGAGTCCACCACAAGGAGAGCGGTTTCTCGCCGATGCGCTCCTTTCAGGTGACGGGCACAACGTCCAAACCGCAGATCCTCGAGATTCCTGTAAAAATCACCTCGGAAGGACCGCGCACCTTTTCCTTCCGCGAAAAAGTGGCCACGGGCTCGGAGTTCGACCTGTACATGGAGAGCCAGAGAAGAACAGGCATTGGGCCGGACCCGGCCCTGTGGATAGACTGGGTGGAATGGGAGGGGCCGCTGGAATCCGGGCCGCGTGGGACGGCGGCGGCATTGCTTGCGCAGGCCGTGGAATTGCCGGAAGGGGGAGCGGCGCAGGCCCGGGAACTCCTCGGGAAGTTCACGCGCATGGCATTTCGGGACCAACCTGCGACGGAGGCCTATTTGGAGAAGTTGATGCGGCTGTTTGAACAGAGGCGCGCGCAGGGCGGTTCCTTTGTGGATGCCATGAAAGAACCGCTGAGCGTTGTGCTGGCTTCGCCCGGATTTCTGTATCTGCACGAACCCGCAACCGAGGCTGTCACACGTGCGCTTTCCCCGCGCGAGATCGCCGTGCGACTCGCCTATTTTTTATGGAGCGCGCCGCCGGACCAGCAATTGCTGGAACTGGCTGCGCGCGGCGAACTCGGCAAGGCGGAGGTGCTGCGAAGCGAGGTGGAGCGAATGCTGTTGGATCCACGTTCGTACGAATGGGTGACGGGCCTGACACGGCAGTGGCTCGAAATGGACAGACTGGATTTTTTCCAGTTCAACGCGAAAAAGTTCCGCACATTTGACGAAAGCACAAAAGCGGCGGCAAAGGAGGAGGTGTACCGGACACTGGAGTTTCTGGTGAGAGAGAACCTGGGGGTCCAGTCGCTTTTGAAATCGGACTTTGTGGTGGTTAACGGGCTGCTCGCCAACTTCTACGGGCTCGAGGGCGTGTCGGGGGACTCCTTCCGCAAGGTGCCTTTGGGGGCGGGTTCCCCACGCGGCGGTCTTTTGGGAATGGCGGCCGTTCTGGCAATGGGAAGCAACGGAGACCAGACCAGTCCGATAGAGCGGGGCGCGTGGGTTCTGCGCAAGCTGCTGAATGATCCGCCGCCGCCCGCCCCGAAGGGCGTCCCGCAGCTGACGCGGCTGGAGGGGAAATTGCTGACAACGCGCGAACGCTTGATGGCGCATCAGGAACAGCCGCAGTGCGCGCAATGTCACCGCAAGATAGATCCAATCGGGTTCGGACTTGAGAACTTCAACACCGTCGGTCTGTGGCGGGACAAGGACAGCTACGAGAAAAAAGGCGTCGGCAAAAAGGAGTGGGACATAGATCCCGCAGGGACTCTTCATAACGGACCCGCTTTCGGAAACTTCCTCGAACTGCGGGACCGGATTGCGGAGAAGCCGGACCGCTTTGCACGCGGATTTGCCGAGGCGCTGATTCATTACGGCCTGGGGCGTCCGGTCGGATTTTCCGACGAGGAGCTGGTGGATTCGGTGGTGAAAACTGCCGGTCAGAAAAATTTTGCCGTCCGGGAGTTTGTAGCCGCTCTGGTACAGAGCCCCGCGTTTCAGAAAAAATAAGACCCCGCCGCGTCGATTCCCAACCCCAATTTCCCAAGTCCTCTATGAAATCCTCCCCGCATTCCCGCCGTCATTTTTTGCGCGCCGCCGGCACCTTGCTCGCGCTTCCCGCCCTTGAATCGTTCGGATTTCGCCGCTTTGCTTCCGCGGCCGATGCGGCCGGCTTGGCGCGTCCGAAGCGGATGGTCTTTTTGGGATTCGGGTGGGGCGTGACGCAAGAGACGTGGTTTCCCGATGTGAAACAGACCGGGAGCGACTATGCGCTTCCACCGGGGCTTGCGCCGCTTGCCGCACACAGGGCGGATTTCACGGTGATCCAGGGGCTATCCAACAAGTTTTCAAACGAGGCGCACTGGGGCAGCACGTTCTGGCTCACCGGCGCCAACCGGTACGCGGAACCGGGCCAGAGCTTTCACAACAGTATATCCGCGGATCAGGTTGCCGCAGCGCAGCTGGGCGGGGACACGCGCTTTACCAGCGTGCAGCTGAACACGCCGGACGTGACGAACTCGGGACACGGCCCCGGGCTGTCGCTGGCGTGGGACTCGCATGG
>JBILWF010000252.1:0-5015 GCA_044370075.1 Chthoniobacteraceae bacterium
CATGCGGTCTACCTGCCGTGACAACACAGCGGCATCCCGGATTTTTCCATCCCGGGCGAGGCCGAGAAGGGTGTCGTCCGGCGGACTGCTCCACAAAAAATACGAAAGCCGGTTCGCAAGCTCCGTGTTGCTCAACGGCGTGCCACCGGGTTTTTCACCGCCGCGCTCCGCCACATATAAAAAGCTGGGTGAAGCGAGCATGATACTCAGCGGCGTCTTGATGGCCTCCTGAAACGGTTCGCCCGCCGCGACGCGTTCATTGAAGTGCCCCAAAAGCCGATCCAGAAACTCGGGGTTCACGGCACGCCCGCGGAAGGCGCGCTCCGCGAATTTTTCGAGGACACGGCGTGCCTCCGGATCCGCGGGCTTCGCAGGAAGCGGGTCATTTCCAAAGACCGCGCAGTGCGAGCGCGGTGGCCACTGCTCCACAAAGGGCCCCTCCCACTCCACCCAATCCACCCAAATCGTCCGCCGGTACGCGTCCCCCTTGTTTTCCTGGCCCCGCTTGTGGGCCAGCGCATAGGCCGCCTCCGCCGTGTTGTGGCGGCGTTCGCGAATGTCCACCTGCCGGCTTCCAGAGCGCGTCACCGTGACGGGCACTTCCAAAACATCCGGCGAGTCCAGCGGTGCCGTCACTTTCACGCAGCGCAGGATCTCCATCTCCGCGCCGTCAGTCCCCTGATGATGAACGCCCACCTCCAGAAAGCGTGGATTTTCCGGCTCCATCGCGGCGAGCCGGATCCGCACCACATACCTTCCGGGAGGCACGTTGTGGGGGATCCGCATGGTATGCTGACCCAGCAAGCCAGTGTACGCCTGCAACACCACGCCCGTCTTGGTGAGAGGTTCGGCGAGGTACGACATCAGCCCGGGCATGTGCCCTTCATAGAGGCGCATTCTGCGAATCACGTCGCCCTCATCATCAAATCCGAACTGCGAAGGAGGCCCCCCCGCGGCTTTCCAGTCGTCATGACGTTTTTTATCAGCCGCGTACCGGTCGTGGGAGGCTTGGACGTACTTGTTAATGTCCTGCTCGAGTTCGATGCGACCGCTACGCGATTTGGGTGCCGGACCGATCACGATCGCGTCATCCAAGGCAGTACGCGCCAGTTTTAAATACTGCTGGAACTGGTCCGACGAGAAAAACAAACCCGAACCGATGGTATCAAACGTGCCGCCGTCATCATCCGCCGGGAGATCCCGCGGATCCACGCTCACATCCAGCAAGTCGCGCAGGGTGTTGACATACTCCCGGCGGTTGAGACGACGCATCGTGATCTGGCCTCCGGTGTCGGAGAGCGCTTTTCGTGCGACGACAATCTGCTTGGAAAGGGCCTCCAAAAACTCCGCCTTTTCACCGGGCTTGGGCTGCTTCTCTTCGGCGGGAGGCATCTCGCCCGAATTAATGACACCGAGCACCTTTTGCCACCGCTCAGCCGTCTGAATATCACCCAGCGTAAACGAAATGTCATCAAGGCGTACCTTGCCCTTTTGCTTGTCTGCATTGTGGCAGGACAGGCAGTAGTTTTCGAAATACGCCCGCTGGCTCTCCGGCATTTGTCCGTGCGGGCTGGCCGAGACCGGGCCTACCGCCGCATACCAAAGCCCGGCAAGGAGTGCGCTGGTCCACTGGGATTTCAGTCCACGCCAATCCGCGGTTTCATCCCGTCTTCCACCAGGGAAATCGGTATTCATTCTCATAGGGGTAGTGTGTTTGTAATCTTTCTGAGCAGGCTCCCGCGGCGTACCGCACGCTGAAGGGGCAGACTAAAGTGCGTATTTTTTTGCGGGTTCCACGCACCCGGCGAAAGCAGCCCGGTACCGGGCTGCTAGGCACGCAGCGCCTCAATCACGCCGGTGCTGTCCCCGAACTTTTCGGCACGCACACCCACGCCCTGCAAGAGCGTCAGCCAGACGTTGCACAGGGGCGTTTTGGTGTCGGGCATCACGATGTGCTGCCCGAGCTTCAAGCTGGCGCCTCCCCCGGTCAGAAGGGTCGGACAGTTGTCGAGGTAGTGCTGGCTGCGGACGTTTGTTCCCATGGCAACGGCAACATGATCAAACAGGCGCGAGCCGTCCGGTTCCTTTGTATTTTTCAACTTCTCAATGAGATACGCCAGCAGTTCGGACTGCCCGCGATCCCGTGCCTGACTCGCCTCCATGCGAGGTCCGGGCGAGTAGTGGCTGATGTTGTGCCCGGCAAACTTGAGGCCCAGTCCCTTGATGAGCACATCCACCGGCTGACGGTACGTGGCCACGCGTGTTGAATCCGTCTGCAGCGCGGCCACCATCAAATCGTACATCAACCGGATTTCAGCTACGCCACTCACACCCTGCTTGGGCTCTGAAACCCCGTCACCCGGCCTTTGCTTGGGCACATCCAGCCACTGCGTCTCCTTGGCAAGCTGTGTTTCGATATCGCGGATGGATTCGAGATACTCGCTCAGTTTGTCCTGATCCTCCCTGCCCAAATCCCGGGACAAATCCCGCGCATCGACCAGCACCGTATCCAAGACGCTCTGCTGCCGCTTGAGTTCAGCCTGGCGCTGCGCCAGCGGCGTCTTCTCGTCCGAGAACAGCTTGTGAAACGCGGCCACGGGGTTCTCGAGGCCGGCCACCGGCTTTCCGTGCCGGTTCCATGCCAGCGAAAGGCCCGGCCCGTGACTTTCCCCGTTTCCACTCAGCGCCAGCGAGGTAAAACGTGTTTCACGCCCGAACTGTTCGGCCGCGACCTGGTCCACGGAAATTGTGTTGCTGAAACTCTTTCCCGGCACCGCGTATTTGTTGGCACCCGTGAGCCAGAAGGTGCTGCAAGAGTGAGGGTCGATGAAGTGTTTGTGGAAGCAGTTCTGGATGATGGTGATGTCTTTCTGGTGTTTGGCCAGCGGCTTCATCCCCTCGGGCAACGCCCATTCACCGCCGGTTTGTTTCACATCCGGAAACCAGGTCTCCTGCGTGACACCCCATCCGGTGCCGATAAAGACGATTCTCTTGGGCCGCGTGGACACGGGAGCCGCGGCCGCAAAGCGGCGGAAGCCCAGCGATTCAAGAAACGGAAGGGCAATGCAAGCGGATGTGCTTCGGAGGAAATTCCGGCGGTTGAGGGTGGTCATGGGGTGAGGTGTTTCTCGGCAGGGTTGGTTTATTTGGAATGAAACTCGGGGCCCGCTACGAGTGCCTGAATGACCGCGCGCGGGGTGAAGTGTTTTGGCTCGCTGCGGGCGAGAATCTGAGCGATCGCGTCCTCATCGGTGAAGCTGAGTGCGCGACCGAGGGCGTATTCCCAGAGATGCTCCACAAAGACGCGCGCAAAGTTCCGTTCGTGCCGGGCTATTCCATCGCGGAGGTCCTCAAAACCCGAAAACTGGGTTCCGTCCGGAAGCGTGCCACGGGTGTCGATCGGAAAAGACTCCTTTTTAATGACGCGCTTTCGCTGCGTGAGTTCCGCGACTTCCTGCTCACGCCACTGGCCGGCGGCGTCGAAATGTTCCAATCCAAATCCGATGGGATCTATTTTGCGATGGCAGACGGTGCACTGCGGCTGTTCCTGGTGCGCAATCATCAACTCCCGTGCGGGCAGAAGTTTTTCGCTGAACCGGGACAGCATCGGCACGTTCGGGGGAGCCGGCGGCGGCGGCCGGTTGAGGATTTTTCGCAGCACCCATGCGCCGCGCTCGACGGGCGAGGTACGCTCGCCGTCTGATCCCATGGCCAGCACCGCAGCCATACCCAGCAGCCCACCGCGGGGAACCCCGGGGGGCACGGACACGCGTTGAAATTCGGCGCCCTGCACCGGCGGCAGCCCGTAGTAGAGCGCCAGCAGGTCATTCACAAAAACCGTGTCGGACTTGAGCAGGGAACCCAGCGCAAGATTGTTGGCCAACACATCGTGGAAGGTCTCGTACACTTCCCGGCGGGCGGCGTCTTTGACGCTGTGGTCGAACTCGGGAAATTTGTTGAAGGGAAACTGGAAGAAATCCAACCGAACCATGTGCAGCCACTGGTAGACAAACCCGTCCACAAAGCGCCAGACGCGCTTGTCTCCGAGCATGCGCTCCACCTCCTGCGCAAGCAGCGCGGCATCGGAAAGTTTCCCCCCGCGGGCGAGCTCCAGCAGCCGGTCGTCCGGCGGTCCGGCCCACAGGAAGTAGGAGAGTCGGTTGGCCAGTTCGACGTCCGTCAGCCGCTGACGCCGGGTTTCGCCCTCCACAGCAACCAAATCTCCGGCAGAACGTTCGGAAATGTACAAAAAGCCGGGTGAGGCCAGCACAACAGAAAGGGGCGTCTTGATGGCGTCCGCAAACGGTTCCCCCGCGGCGGTTCTCTCGCGAAAGAGGGCGAGCAGCTTGTCGACAAAGGCCGGACGCACCGTCCCTCCGCGAAACGCGCGTTGTGCGAAGCGTTCGATCACAAGGCGGGCATCGTCATCGGTGAGTTTCGCGCTCAAATCGATGCCCCCAAGCACTCTTTCGTGGGACACAGGCGGCCACTTTTCCACCACTGGTCCTTCCCACTCCACCCAGTCCAGCCACAAAGAGCGCTCGTAGAGTTTGATACCGCCCGGCCCCTGCTTTTTGCCGTACCAGGCCGCGGCCTCGGTATTGTGCCGGCGCTCCGTCAATCCCACAACGCGGCTTCCATTTTTGGTGATCGGAATCTGCACTTCGATGATCTCGGGATTTTCCAGCGTGCCCGTAACGCGCCGGCACCCAAGCAGCTTCATCTCCCCGGCAGGCAAGCCGTTCCCGCACAGACCATACTGGACAAACTTGGGCCGGCCCAAATCATCGCTGGCGTCGCCAATTCGAAACCGCAGATTGTACACTCCCGGTTTGAGGTCTCCGGGAAGCGCGGTGCGGTCGTGCCCCACAAACCCGGTCTCCTTCATGATCACGCCCGAAACGGTCGCGGGATCCTCCAGATAGGCTTTCACCCGGGACATGTTTTCATTCGCAATCTGGCGTCCCACACCGGCATCCCCGACATCTTGGTACCCGAAGTCTTGGGGAGGCCGG
>JBILWF010000253.1:0-4999 GCA_044370075.1 Chthoniobacteraceae bacterium
ACTGCCAGCGGCACCCCCGGCGGCACCGCTGGCACCACCCCGGGCAGCACCCAGCCCACCCCGGGCGTGCCCCCCCTGACCAGCGCCGACGCCGCCCGCGTCGCGCAGGCCGCGGCCGATCGCCGCCGCGCCGACCGCCTCCGCGCCGCCGGCTTCGACTCGTCTGCCTTAGCCCCCCCCCGGCCCCCCCGGGGCGCCCCCCCCGCCCCCCCCCCCCCCCCCCCCCCCCCCGGCCCCCCCCCCCGCCCCCCCCCCCCCCCCCCCCGGCAACGCATCACGTCTCCAGAAGACGCCTTGTGCATCCATTCGCCCCCTTGCCGTCTTGGCTGTCATCGATTGGAGGCGGATGCAGGGTGTCTCGCGGGGGGAGGAGTCCATTCTGCGGGCCGAATCTTCGCGGCGGTCAGCAGATCCCGATCGCCATCCGCCACCATTTCGCCTCCCAACCGCGCGAGCATTTCCTGAATGCGCGCCGCGTGCTCTGCCGCGGAACCGAGATCTCGAGTTTCATGCGGGTCCTCGTGCAGATCGAACAATTGAGTGCGGTCAATGTGGGGATAGCGGATGAGCTTCCAACGCCCGTCGTACAGCGCCTTTTGGATCGAGCGGTAACCAAACCAGAGCAACGGTCGCGCCGACCGGGTGGGATCCCGCAAAGCCTCGGAGAAGTCCTGTCCGTTTGCCCCGGGCGGTGCGGTAACCCCGCACAGTTTGCCGAGCGTAGGCATGACATCAAACAAGTAGCACAAAGCGGCACAGCGGCGGTCGGACGAAACTCCCGGTCCGGCAATGATCAGAGGCACGCGCACGGAATGCTCATAGAGGTTCTGCTTCCCGATGAGGCCGTGCGAGCCCCGCGCAATGCCAGAATCTGCAGCGAAAACAATCAGGGTGTTGGCAGCGAAAGCGGACGCATCGACCGCATCAAGAACCCGGCCAATCTGCAAGTCGAGGAAACTCACATAACGGTAGTAATCAGCAAGCATCGCACGCACATCCCCTTCCGTCCGCGGCCAGGGGAGCAGTCTCTCGTCACGGATGGTCATCTCGCCATTGTCGAACGGGTGCTGCGGCAGAAAGTTCGGAGGCAGGGGCACCGAGGCGGGATCGTATTTCACTGCAAAATCGTCGGGCACAATGTGCGGATCGTGGGGACCGTCGAACGCGAGGTAGGAAAAAAACGGCTTACTGCCGTCCTGCGATTTCAGGAATTCAAGCGTCGCATCAGTTGCCTCTTCACACAGGTGCTTGGGGGAGGTTTTTGGAGGGGTGAGTGCCCCGCCGGGGAGCATATCGCTGGTCGGTGCCTTCAGCGGATTGGCCATTCCACCGACGAAGAGCGCCCGCGCATTCTGGAAGGATCTTGGCAGCGAAAGCGGGCCGTTGTGCCATTTGCCGGCGGCAAAAGTCGAGTATCCCGCCTCGCCAAAGGCATGGGGCCATGTTTTGTGCTGGAGCAGTTTTTCATCAACCGTGGCGAGGGAACGCCCCGAAAGAAGCATGGCACGCGAGGGGACGCAGGTCGCCCCCTGATTGCCTCCCTGCATGTAAGCGCGGGTAAAGGCCACCCCCCGTTTCACCAAACGGTCCAGATTGGGCGTCTGGATTGCGGGATTACCGAGCGCCCCGATGGTGTCAGCCCGCTGATCATCGGCAAAAATGAAAACTACATTCGGTGGCGCGGCAGCCATCACGGGAACCACCAGCGTGAAAAAAACAGCGAACAAAAGGGGCAGATTCACCGGGTCACCCAAACTGTTCCACCGCAAAAGTCAATCCACGCCCTGCGTGGGTATGGTTCCGCCGCCGTACCGCGGGAAAGATGCTGCCGGCATCAACCAAACCCAGTTCGGACGCTCGAGGCTATCCGAACATCGTGTGCGGCACGCAGAAGCCTTCCCAACCGTCAAATGCCATGTACCTGCACGACACGTTCCGCGCTAACGCGACCGTGCAGCCTTAGTTTCCAACCCATGGGTGCTCCGGTTGCACAATCGGGTTAACGCCAAAGGCCCCGGGAAACCCCGCCGCACATCCGGGTATGCGAACCCGGAGTCCTGGGCTGCGCACGCAACAGTCCGGGCGCGAGGCGGCGCGGAGCGTCACAGACTAAGGCCGGAACGTTTCCGAGCTTTTTGGGCGCTAAGGCAATTCAGCGGTCCGAATCACACAACCCGAGAGAGGAAGGCCACGAGGAAGTAGTCCTTTGCGGTTCAGCGGCCGCGCAGGCCGTGGACGATCAGAGCCGGGTTACCCTGCCGCTCTCGCAGTGAAACACCTCGCTGTGCCGTCCACGAATCTCAACGGTGATGCCGCTTTTTTCAAGCGGCACCTCCACCGTTGAGACGGCGTCCTCGGCCTGCCAGGGGTTCACCGCGAGGATGATCCATTCATTAACGCCCACGCGCATCCGACGGATGAGGGGACGTTTGGCTTTCCAAAGGACGTGTGCGGGCTCGTCCGCCATGAGGGTGGCGGTTGCCATTTTCACCGAGAGATCGGAAACGCGGCCGAGGCTGGTCATGAAAGCGGGGAGGTTGTGGTAGTATTGCCCCTGACGCTTGGGCTCGGAGCCCCAGAGCGCGAGGCCCCGTGCCCCGCAGAAGTAGGGCAGCACGGCCATGGCTTCGGCGAGCCAGGGGGCAACCTCCTGTCCGGCCAGCTTCTTGTTGGACTCGTGATAGCGGAGCCACTCGTAAGCAAAAAGCGGCTTGCTGCCGAAGCGGCGGGTGCGCTCGACGTTTTCCTCCACATTCGCCGCCATGTAGTAGACGGAGTCGGGTTTGTCATAGAAGACGTAGATGCTGGCGATGTAGTAATCGACATACGGGTCGATGTGCTGCCAGAGCTCGGCGTCGCTGCGGTGCGTCCCGTCGATTTGCTGCGCCGATTTACCGGAGATTCCATAGTAATCGCGGCGAAACGGTTGCGGACCGTAGATCCCGATGGGCGTCTTGGGAAAACGTTCCTTCGCCCACTGGCAGGGCAGAGTGAACCAGGTGGCCCACTCACGCAGGTACGCATCGGCGAACTGCTCACGGGTCGCGACCTTGGATGCGGCGCGGACCGCCGGATCGGCCCAAACTTTGTCGATGTCCTCTTCGAAGGTGAACTCGATGTCGTGCACAAAAATGGCGCTCTGGTTGCCCCGCTGCTCGATGTTGCGCTTGATAATGCGCTCGAAAAACTCCGGCTTTTGCCAGGGATTGGTCGCATTGGAATCAATCGTCTTGCGAATGTTCTCCTTCTGTTTTCCAGGGTAGTCCGCATAGGTGTTCAAAAGGTCAACCATCTCGAATCCATGTGCGGCAGCCTCACGATAGTTGGTCGCGTTGTCACCGCCCGCGACATTCCAAAAGGCTCGCAAATCACCTCGCATCGGCACGCTGCGGATCTGATCCCATGCAGGTGGAGGCGGGGCATTGTTGTCACTGGTAGGGAGTTTCTCCTGTGCGCTCAGCAGAGCTTGCGAAGCAATCAGAAGTCCGGCGGATAGAATGCGAAGGTTCATGATGGTTGTTGCAAAGAGAAGCAGCGCGGGGCAACTCCCGGAGTGCTGTGTTACAGAGATTTCGAAAGCGTCTGCATGGTGTCGCGCTGGCGTTGGGTCACAAATGCCTTGGCACTCATCGCCTTTGCCTTGGCTTTGACGGGGTCTTTGGCGAGGGCGAGCGCTGCGGGAACAATGCCGGGGATCTCGCCCGGCTCATCGAGGTTGAAAAGCCACTCTCCCAGGCCGATGTCTTTCCACATGATGCCCTTGCTAGTCTGCTCTCCCCAGCGGCAGACGATGGCCGGAATCCCGTTTCCAATACACATAATCGGGCTGTGCATCTCCGCACCGAAGAGACCGGCGCTGCGCACGTAGGTGCTCAGCGCTTCGTCCGTGAGCCAGAATTGCGAACGCCACACGACGCCCGCTTTTACGTCATCGGGCAATCTGTCGAAGAGCATCTCTTTGCCAACAGACATCTGTGTCTCATCCTCGGGACAGAGAAGCACCTTCATCGCGGTCTGCCGGACTATTTCGACGATAGCCTGACGCAGCGGCCCGAGGTCGTGCTCCTTCATCGCCTCATTCCGCGCGTGCTTGGTCCCATCCAGCGGTGTCTTCCGCGCGGGTATCATCCAGTAGGGCGTGTAGCGCAGTCGCGGGATGCAACAGAGGAAGCGGCCCTCCTCCAGCTTGTGCGCTTGAAGAAAGGCGGTGGCACGGGCGTCATCGCGCAGGTCGGTGGCAAAAGCTCCGTCCGGGCCGAAGTCCATGACCGGGCAGGTGCATCCGAGATTCTGCGCCACCCGCAGTGACTCTGAATCTCGGAAGAACACAAACCGCGCTCCACTCATGATGGGAATGGATTGCTGAAACTTTTTCACCGCGTCAGGTTTTGCGGTGACGGCGTCCGGCGCATTGCACGTGATCCCATAGATGCCATACGGCTTCCCGGTGGCATCGCGCCACTTGCTGATGTCCTGTGCCGCGACCAAAGACGGCCCTGAACCATGCAAAAGAAAGTCGCACTCTTCGAATGAGGCCTTCAGCGCCTCGGGCGTCTGGATGATGTGGAGTTTCGGAAAACGAGCGCGGAGCATCTCCCCCACCCCATTCCCCACACTGCTGGGCCAGAGCCTCACTTCAACTTCCGGCAGATGTTTTTCGAGCAATGCGAGCACACCGGGCGTGTGCGCGATGTCGCCAATGTTCACCGTCTGCCAGGATGAACGTAACACGATTCGCCGGGGGCGTGTCCCCGCCGCCGCGCTGCAGCCCATCGCCGCAATGAGGCTGGTGGTTAAAAAGTTGCGGCGGGAAATATCGCTGGAGAGTTGTGTGGGCATGTGAATTTGTAAACGGCTTAGCGCAGAATTTTATCCCCGAGGTCCCCGGCGCCAACCCCGCGCTGCATCAGCGTTTTTAATTCATCGAGATGCTTTTCATAAACGCCCCTTGGCGTGGTGCTGTTTTGTTTGCACAAGCTGGCGGCCATGCCCAGCACCT
>JBILWF010000254.1:0-4997 GCA_044370075.1 Chthoniobacteraceae bacterium
CCCCGTTCCGGAACGAATCTCAAACCCCCGCGCTCTCCGGACTCTTCCCGCTATGCGCCGGCAGCCCCCCCAGGCTCCGCACTCCCGACCGGGGCCTCCTCCCCCGGCGGCCATCCTTCCGTGTTTGACGATCCCGCGCGGATCCAAGCCGTGCACCGCTCCATCCTCAGCGGACTACTCACCCACGTCGCCCTCCGGCAGGGCCCCAACCAGTATCAGGCCGCCGGAAACCGCTCCCTTCTGCTCTTCCCCGGATCCTCACTCCACCGCAAAGGCCCCGGCAAAAAACAATCCCGGTGGATCATGGCAGCCGAACTGGTTGAGACCTCCCAACTCTTCGCACGCAACGCCGCCGCCATCGATCCTCACTGGATTCTTCACCTCGGCCCCCATCTGCTGCGTTCCAGTTACTCCGAACCCGCATGGAACGCCGCGGCCGGACGCGTCCTCGTCCTCGAAAAATTCCTCCTTCAGGGCCTCGAAATCGCCCGCAAACACACCGATTACGGGAAAATCAACCCGGAACACGCCACCGAACTTTTCATCCGGGGCGCCCTGCTCGACCCCGAAACCCCAATCCCCCTGCGCTTTTTCCAACTCAACCGCCAAACCCGACAGCGCGTCGAAGAATCCCTCACCCGCATTCGCCATTCTCATGCCCATTCCCTCGATGAGTGCCTTTATCTCTTCTACGCAGCTCGCATCCAAAAAGTTTCCTCCCTTCCCGATCTTTTTTCATTCATCGAAAAAAAAACGGCCTCCGAACCCGATTTTTGCGTGCTTCAAGAATCGGATCTAACCGGAGACCTCTCCATCTCCCACGACCGGACCCTTTTCCCTGAAAAAGTCACCCTTCAAAACACCGTACTGCCCGTCTCCTACGCCTACACTCCCGGAGAGGAGACCGACGGCGCCACCCTCCAAATTCCCCTCCCCGCCCTCTCAACCCTCTCCCCGGCCCAAATCCAGTGGGCGGTTCCCGGCCTGCGCGCCCAACAGGTCCAATCCTTGCTGCAAGCCCTCCCCCGCTCCCTCCGTAGGCAACTCGCCCCGCTCGAACCAAAAATCACCGAAATTCTCGAGGCCTTCCGCCCCGGTGAAGCTGCGTTTCTGGAAAGCTTTGCCCACTTTTTAAGCAACCGCTACCGCGTCCCGGTATCCGCTTCCGACTGGCCCCCAGAGCCCCTTCCCGCGCACCTGCTTCCACGCGTGGAAATCATAGACTCCAGCCGCCGCACCGTTTCCAGCGGGCGCAATTGGGAAAACCTCACCCTGTCCGCAAGCCGGCACGACCACCGCTCGCCCGCATGGCGCGCCGCCGAAAACCGCTGGCACCGCGAACCGAGTTCTTTCTGGTCTTTCGGAGACCTGCCGGACTCCATTTTTATTGAAGAAATTGCGGGAGCTCCTTTCCATGCCCACCCGGGGTTGGAACCCCATGCCTCCGCTGCCCAGCCACGTCTGTACCGAGATCCCGCCGAAGCCGCGATTCAAACGAGAAAGGCAATTCGCATCCTAGCCAAAAACCTGCTCTCGACCCCCATTGCCAGTGCCGAGCGCGCGTTGCTTCAATGCCGAACTTCCGCGAGCTCCCAAAAAGCATCCGCGCTTTCTGCAAACAAAAGTTTTGGATCCCTCTCCCTCACCCCGACTCCGGATGCACGGCGCCAAATCCATTCCGAGCATTTCGGCACCCGTGCAGCGGAAATGATTTTGGAATCCCTGTGCGTTTGGGAACCCCTCCTGCCTTTGAGCCAGAGCCGGTTCCTTGCATTCACCGATTCAGCCAAACGCTTTTTTCCCGCGCTGTTGGAACGGACTTTGGAATCCACCCGCCAAATCGTGAATCTCGAGAAAACCCTGCGGGGCGCCCTCAAAAAATATCCCGGCATGGACGCGGATCTCAACCGGTTGCTTCCCGCGGACTTTCCCCGGCAGGTGCCCCTGGAACAGTTCGAAAGAATCCCGCGCTTTCTCAAAGCGATTCAGGTCCGGGCGGAACGGGCTCACCTTCGCCCGGCGCAGGATGCTCAAAAAGCGGAACAACTCCGGCCATTTGCAGATTGGGAGCGCAAAGTGCCGGAAGCAAAAAGAAGCTCATTCCGCTGGCTGCTGGAGGAATTACGCGTCTCGCTTTTTGCCCAGGAGCTCGGAACCGCAGAGACCGTTTCCGTCGCCAGACTTCAGCGGTTTGGGGAATTCTGAATCCCGGAAGAGGGCAGGCCGGGCCCGGGCTCCGAAAAGGATCCCGCTACGACGCCGGTGAGCAAAGTGCCCGCGCCGGGCTGCCCCGCACAAACTTCCCGCGGCGCGAGGCCGGGCTTCCTCAAACCGTGCCTCCCCGCGCAATCAGGGCGCGAATCGCCTCAAACTGGCTTCGGGCGGACTCCCGGCTCACGGGAGTGTTTTGTATCTGATGCAATGACTTTTGCACCACCCAGTTCGGATCCAATTCCCGCGCAAAGGAACTCAGGTTGCAGGGGGATACGCTGCCGTACTTCATGCGACTCTGGCACCATGTCAGGGTAAGCGTGCGCATGGCCCGCGTGATTCCCACGTACAAAAGCCGCCGCTCCTCATCAACCGTTCCCTCCATTTTGGACCGGTCATGGGGCAGCACCCCCTCCTCCAACCCGAGCAGATATACATGGGGAAATTCGAGCCCTTTGGCTGCATGCAAGGTGATCAATGTCACGGCCTCGCGCTTGGAATCATCCGATTCATCCTCCTCTTTTTCCTGACGCAAAAGCATCTCGTCCAGAAAACCTCGAAGCCCTTCGGTGGACCTCGCCCCGAATTCGTCGAAGGATTTGAGCAGTTCCCGAACGCTTGTCTCGCGATTGAAGGCTTCTTCCGGAGTTTTACAGCTTTTACGGAGATCCTCGAGGTAACCGGCCTCCTCCAGCAGTGCCCGCAAAAGCGCCGGTTGATCCGCCAACGGCTGGTTTAAGCGCGTTTCATATCCATCGATAAATTCACAAAACCGCTCCACCGCGGTACGCGCCCGCTGGGGCAATCGGGTGCGGTATGCCCCCTCTTGAAGCGCGCTCCACACACTGCATTGATTTTTGGAGCTCCACTCCAGCGCGGACTCGACAACGGTCGTACTCATGCCGCGGGCCGGGGTATTGACGATCCGCAGCAGGGACACGTCGTCGTCGGTGTTGAGAACGCAACTGGCGTATGCGAGCACGTCCTTGACCTCGCGGCGGTCGAAAAAACTTTTACCTCCGATGATCCGGTAGGGAATCCGGTACTGGCGCAAATTTTGTTCGACCAAACGCGACTGGGCGTTCATGCGAAACAGAATGGCAAAATCCTGCCACTTGGCCCCTTCGCTCATCTGGACACGCTGGATTTCCTCCACCACGAACTGCGCCTCCTCCCGGTCGTCCGGCATGGCCACCAGGGACACCTTTTCCCCGTCGCCTCCGGCGCTCCAGAGGTTTTTGACCCTCCGGCGCGGGTTGTTGCGGATGAGCAAGTTGGCGGTTTGAAGAATCGCGTTCGTGGAGCGGTAGTTCTGCTCCAATTTGATGACCTGCGGGTTGGGAAAGTGGGACTCAAACTCCAGAATGTTGCTCACTTCGGCGCCACGCCACCCATAGATGGACTGGTCATCGTCCCCAACCACCGCCACGTTGTGCTGTTCGTTGGCCAGAAGGCTCACCAAACGCAATTGCAACCGGTTGGTGTCTTGAAACTCGTCCACCATTAAATAACGGTACCTGTCGCGCCAACTGCGGCGAACGTCCTCGTGCTCCTCCAGAAGCTGGACGGCCAGCAGCAACAAATCGTCGAAATCGACTGCGTTGAGCGTTTTAAGTTCGGATTGATACCGCGCAAAAACCGCAGCAACCAGGGTGCGCTCTTCGCCCGGAGCCGGCTCCCGCCATCCGTTGTTTTTGGCCTTGGAAATAAGGTTTTTCGCCAGGTGCGGATCGAGTTTCTCGTCGCGGGCGGCCGTGCGGGTAATAATTTTTTTTATCAAACCAAGCTGGTCGCCTTCGTCGTAGATGGAGAAATTGGTCTTATATCCAAGCTTCTCTATGCCCGACCGCAAAATACGCACGCAGAGTGCATGGAACGTGCACATCGTGACCTGCTTGGCCGAAGCTTTTTCGACCATGCGCGCCAGACGCTCGCGCATTTCGTCCGCCGCCTTGTTGGTGAAGGTCACGGCCAGGATCTGGCGCGGTTCCACCTTCTCGGCAATGAGATACGCCGTGCGCGCGGTGATCACACGGGTTTTCCCGGTTCCGGCCCCGGCCAGAATCAACAGGGGCCCCTCGGTGGTGAGAACCGCTTTTTGCTGTTCGGGGTTGAGGTCAAATAGGCGAAATCCGGGCATGGGTGAGCCGCAAGGAAACCCGTCCCCGCGGGCTTTTTCAACCCGAACCCACGGGCGTTGGAAAAATCACAGCCCGGTCTGGAACCGGATGCACGGTGCGGTACCCAGCACGGCGCAATCGCCGATACCCGGGGATGCATTGGAAACCCCGCCGCACAACAAGTCGCGGCAGGTGGCGTTTGGAAGAACCCTCAGTTTCTGCGCTTTTTGGTGGGCGTTTTGGTGGGTTTTTTCCGCCTGCCCGCCCGCCATCGGGGCCTCCTCCGCGGAACCGGCGACGGTGCTGCTTAAAACCCTCAACACCGACCCCAATCCCGAGGAGCGCATGCGGGCGCTCCAAACTCTGCAGGGAAGCGGGTTGCTGGATTCCAAACAGATCGCACGCGGAATCACAGACACCTGCTCCGGGATCCGCCGCGCGGTGGTTGAAATGTCCCCTCCTTTTCTGCAGGGAGACGCGGAGTTGCAGCGTAAAATTTTGGCCCTCTGCAATGACAAATCAGAAGAGGTTCGCCTCTGCCTTCTTAAAAATCTTCCGTTATTTGCTCCGGCCCTCACAGGAAAAGCCCTGAGACGAATTCTCACCGCACAACAGCGATCCCCGCAAGGATGGCAGGCCGCAGTGGATGTTCTCGCAGACAGGCTG
>JBILWF010000009.1:0-14305 GCA_044370075.1 Chthoniobacteraceae bacterium
CGCTTTTTGCTCGATCATAAAGTGGTTGGGGGTTCGGTGGACTTGTTCGGATCGAAGGTAACCAACACCGAGGAGCTTACCCTCGCGGAGGTGGAGTTGCGGGAGGGTGAGCATGTGCTCGGGGTGGAGATTCTCGGCGCGAATCCAGCAGCGGTGCCGTCGTACATGTTTGGCCTCGATTATCTGCGGCTGGAGCCGTCGCCGTAGGGCTCCTTGATGAAATCGATCTGCTTCTGCAGACCCGTTCAGGCATTGCTCCTGAACAGGGGTCCTGCGTGACCTTCCCGACTTTTGAACAAGATCCGTCCCTGACCGGGGGATTTGTGGCTGCCGCAGGACCGGGAGGCCGCCATAAATCTTCAGGGGCCAATCTGGGTTATTGGCGCCTTAGGACTAATTGGGGCGCAACGGCTCGCATCGCTTCGGGCGCTTCGCCGCGAGGTTTTCGCGCTTCCAAGTAATCCGGAGAGAGGTTGGCGTAACCTGCATCTGCCGGCGTCAAGCAGGTTGCATCCGCATATTCCCAAGGCGGAGGAGGTGGGGCGCGAACGGGCACCCTCGGCAATCGCCGGCGAGCAGGATTCCCCATGCCGTTACCATCGAAGGGGCGTTAAAACTGGCTGGTACTCCCTTTTCTCTCGCGGAGTTCCCACTCTTGTTGCGGGGAACAGACAAAGATGACCGCACTCGGGTCGGGGCCTTCCGGCTTTTTTTGCAGATGATCGGATTTTTCAAAATCGCGGATCCCGACTATCTTATGAGGATGAGTCCCTCCGAGTGCCCTCTGTGTGGCATGAATGAAATTTTAAAGCATCCCGAGCGCTGGGAGTGCGTGACCTGCGGGCACGAATGGGATCGGGAAGCCGCCGTCGCGACGGTGGACGCGAAACGCGTGGTCAAGGATGCCCACGGCACCGTGCTTTCCGACGGGGATGTGGTGGTGCTCCTCAAAGACCTTAAACTGAAGGGATCCTCCCAGGTCATCAAAGGCGGCACCAAAACCAAACCGATCCGCCTTGTGGAGGGGGATCACGAAATCTCATGCAAGATCGACGGAACCGCCATCGGCCTCAAAGCCTGCTTTGTTCGCAAAGCCTAGCGTGCGCCCCTGCCCCAGGCAGCCGGACTCCGCGCCGGGTGCGCCCCCCGGGCGGAGGATTGTTTTGCGGTGGAGGGGCTTTCCCCTTACATTCTGCGGCCGTGGACACCCCGCCCCGAAAACGTTGGGCTACTGAAATCCGAAAATCCCCCGCCGCGGCGGAGGCTCCGCCCGGTTCGGTGTCTAGTGTCGGATTGAGACCGGGTGCGGAGTGGACGCGACGCAATCCACTCACCGAGATTCTACTGCCTTCGTTGTTTGCCAAAAGGGAGGGCCGTTCGATGAGGCCCGACTGGCCCCGGTTGGAATCGGGGGAAGTAGCGCTGACCTGGATCGGCCACGCTTCGTTTCTGCTGCAGGCTGGCGGGCTCAATATCCTCATCGACCCCGTCTGGGGAAAGTGGGTCAAGGGCATCAAGCGAATCCGAATGCCCGGGGTCGAACTCAGCGCACTTCCCGGCATCGATCTGGTGCTCATTACGCACGCGCACTTTGATCATCTGGATCGCAAAACCCTCCGTTCGGTGGCCTCCAACCAGCCGGTGGTGGTTCCCTTTGAAGTGGGCAATCTGGTGCACGATCTGGGCTTCCAGTTGGTTCAGGAACTGCACTACTGGGAAAGTTTCGAGTTTGGTCCCCTGCGGGTCACCCTCACCCCGTGCCACCACTGGGGGGCGCGCATGCTCCACGACACCCACCGCGGCTTCGGTGGCTACATGATTGAGTTGGGCGGACGCTGCATCTACCACTGCGGGGACACGGCTTACTTTGACGGGTTTCGCGAAATCGGGAGCCGGTTTCCCGTGGAACTGGCGCTGCTGCCGATCGGAGCCTACGACCCGCCCAGCCTGCGGGCGGTGCACATGAACCCGGAGCAGGCCCTGGAGGCGTTTCTCGACTTGGATGCCAAACACATGGTGCCGATGCATTACGGCACCTTCCGCCTCTCCTACGAACCTCTCGACGAACCCCCGCGGCGCCTGCATCAAGCCGCTTGCGAGCGGGGTTTGGACCACCGGATCGCATGGATGGAGGAGGGGACTCCGCGCGTTTTCTAGCCTCTTTTCCGGCAGGCCGGGCGCCTCCTCCCCGTGCCCCGTTTCCCCGGAGCGCGAGTCCGGAGCTGCTTTTCCCCTGAGGCACTCTTGCGTTTTTGCCACCTCCGGACTCATCTTTCTGACGGCTCCTTTTTCATGCACCCCATACTCCGCACACCCGCCGCCGCGCCCCGCGTTCTCGGGGTCCTTGCCCTTCTGGGCGCCTGCCTGCTCTGTATTCCAGGTTTCTCCCAGTCCGAAGCCCCCGCCCCCCCCGCGCCGGCTCCCGACAACGTTCTCGAAGCCGTTCCCGCCAAGCCCGACGGTACAACCCCTCCCGGTCCTGCCGCCCCGCCCGCAGCATCCACGGATCCAGCCGCCCCGCCGCCCGTCCCCGCCGCCGGCGTGGAGCCCATCCTCGCGGAAGCTCCCGCGCAGACGAATTCGGCCCCTGCGGCTACCGCGACGGCCGGAGCCAAAATCTCCTATTCCTCCTGCACGGTGGAAGGCAACCAGGTGGCCATCACCTTTGACGACGGTCCACACGCCATCAACACCCCGCGTCTGCTCGATATCCTCAAACAGAAGGGCGTGCGCGCCACGTTTTTCGTGGTGGGCCAAAACGCCGCGGAGTACCCCGAAATTCTCAAACGCATCGTCGCCGAGGGACACGAACTGGCCAACCATTCCTTCAGCCACCCGGTGCTGGCCTCTCTCTCCGAAGGGGCGCTGCGCGAGCAGTTGGATAAAACCCATCAGGCGGTGCTCAAGGCTACGGGCGTCACCATGAAGCTCATGCGGCCGCCCTACGGTGCATTAAACAACCCCCAGCGCGCGTGGGTTCACGCGCACTTCGGCTACCGCGTGATCCTCTGGGATGTGGACCCTCTGGACTGGAAAGTGCGCGATGCGGCCAAGGTGGAGCAGGCCATTGTTTCGCGGGCGCACGCAGGCTCCATAATCCTCGCGCACGACATCCATAAAACCACCGTGGATGCCGTTCCGGAAACGCTCGATCAGCTTCTTCAGAAGGGACTCAAATTTGTCACGGTTTCGGAGTTGATCGCCCTCGACAAACCCGCGGCAGCTAAACCGCCAGCCCCCGCGGGCTCTCCCACGCCCAAGGCCCCTCCCCAGGATTCCTCCGCCAAAACCGAGGCGAAACCAAAGTCCGTTCGATCCTCGATTTCCTCCTTCCTTCGCGGTTCTTCCAAACCCGCTTCGTTGCCTGAGAAACCGTCTTCCGCGGAAAAGGCAGGCGCTGAAAAACGCCCGGAAAAGACGGCGGGTGGTGAGAAAAACGCTGAAAAAACAGGGGAAAAACCGGTATCGAAAAGCGTCCCCGCCGCATCCGCCGGAAACAAAAAGTTCAGCCAGCTTTCCGAGGAGGAAGTGAAGAAAAAATGGCTCGAAAGCCTCAAGCGCTGAAAAGGGCGCTGATCCGTCTCTTGGGCGAGGAGCGTGTTGCGGATGACCCGCAGGCGCTCCTGGAGCATTCCAAGGACAGGTGGTTTGCCAGCCGGCTGCCGGAGGTCGTTGTGCGCGCCTCCAGCACCGAGGACGTTTCCCGTGTGCTGCGATATGCCCACGAACACCGTGTGCCGGTCACTCCCCGCGGAGCCGGTGTGGGGTACGTGGGCGGCTGCGTTCCGTTGCGGGGGGGCATCGCGTTGTCGGTTGCGGGGATGAACCGCATCAAGGAAATCCACTTCGAGGACGGCGTGGCGGTCGTTGAACCGGGGGTCATCACCGGCACCCTGCAGGCGGCCGCCCGGCGGCGCGGTTTGTTCTATCCACCCGATCCGGCGAGCCTCAAGGAATGCAGTATCGGGGGAAATCTCGCCACCAACGCGGGGGGCCCCCGGTGCCTCAAATACGGGGTGACGCGCCATTTCGTACTCGGGCTGGAAGCGGTGCTGGCCGACGGACGCGTGGTGCGGGCGGGCGGGCGCACGCACAAAAACAAGACGGGCTTTGACCTCGTGGGACTTTTTGTTGGATCGGAAGGTCTTCTGGGCATAATCACCGAGGCCACCCTTCGCCTCCTGCCGCTTCCCCCAGCGCGCGCCAGCCTCTCGGCGGCTTTTGCCACCTTTGACGAGGCCGCTGCCGCCGTCCAAACCGTGTTCCGCGCCGGATTTCTTCCCGCCGCTCTGGAGATTGCCGATGCCTTCACCCTCCAGTCCGCCCGCGAACATTGCGGAACCGCGATGGTTCCACGGGGAGAAGGCCATGTGTTGCTCGATCTCGACGGCCAGCCCGCGTCGGTGCGTTCTGAGGCGCTCGCACTCGCCCGCCTGCTGCGTGAGGCCGGCGCAACGCACGTCCGCAAGGCGCTCGGCGAGGAGGCCTGCGAGGAACTCTGGAATCTGCGGCGCAAATTTTCCGAATCCCTCAAAGCGACCGGCCTCACCAAACTCAACGAAGACATCGTGGTTCCCCGGGGGCGGGTTACTGATTTGGCTCGTTTTGCCACGCGGTTGCGCAAAAAAATCGGATTCCCCATCGCCTGTTTCGGCCATGCCGGGGACGGGAACATTCACGTGAATATCATGGCGGCCAACTACCATGCCGACGCGGCGGTGAAAGCCGCCGTGGATGAGGCGCTGGACGCCTTGTTTACCCGGGTCCTTGCCTGGGGCGGGGCTATCACCGGCGAACACGGGGTGGGGATCGCCAAAAAGCGCTGGTGGCCCCAGGCCCTCTCCCAAAACGCGCGGGACCTGCACGAAACCCTCAAGGTGGCGCTCGATCCGCGGGAAATTTTGAATCCGGACAAGTTTGTGACGATTTCCCGCACCCGTTGACGCCTTCGGAGGCGACTGCTACCTTCCCGTTTCGTTCCACACTACGCCCGGTTCCCGGGCGCCTCGGGGCGCACGCGAACCGGCGTACCCCCGTCTCCTGATCACCTGCCAAACGGTTGTCCAAGCCATAGCTTGTCGGCAATTCGCGGAGCAGGTGGGTTCCCGATTCCCTGTCTCCCGTATGCTTGATCGTACCGTCCTTGTCCTCAACCGGCTCTGGCAGGCCGTTAATGTGTGCTCGGCGCGCCGTGCCTTTGTGCTGCTCTGCGCCGGCCACGCTCAGGTCGTTCATGCCGCGGACGGTAATTTTCTCACGCACGATTTCGCCAGTTGGCGGGACTTTTCCGAACGCGAACCCGATGCCGACATGGTCCACACCGTGTCACTGAAAATCCGCATCCCGAGCGTCATCGTCCTGCTGCTTTTTGACCGGGTGCCCCGAAAGGAAGTAAAATTTACGCGCCACAATATCTACGAACGGGACGAAAACACCTGCCAGTACTGCGGGGCGGTTTTTGATCGCAAAGACCTGAATTTGGACCATGTGATCCCCCGCGACCGGGGCGGGGAAACCACTTGGGAAAACATCGTCTGTTCATGCATTAAGTGCAATACAAGGAAGGCAAACCGCCTCCCCCACGAGGCTGGAATGCGTCTGCGCCGCAAGCCGGAACGACCCAAGTGGCGCCCCTTCCTCCACATCACCTTCGAATCCAAGCCGCACGAAAGCTGGAGGCACTTCATCGACCTCGCCTACTGGAACGTGGAACTCGGGAAAAGCTGAGGTTTTACCGCCATGCGGATTCGGAATGTGCGCGGGATGCAAAGATTGCGCCCCGGTGTCCCTGGGCCTTACCCGCACGACATTCCTTTCCCTCCATCGAACATTCCGATAGAGGCGACTGTCTGCTCTTCAGACACCCATGCCTCACCCCGAAGAAACCAGACCTTCAACCCCAGCCCTCGCGGCTCCTGTTTTGGGGCCCACCCCGCCCATGCGTAATCCGGAGGAAATCACCGAACAGGTCCGTCTCACCAGCCACTGGGTGGGGCCTCTGCAAAAAGAAATCTCCCGCGTTGTGGTGGGACAGAACGCCCTGGTCGAGGGGCTGCTCATCGGCCTGCTTACCAACGGACACATCCTGCTCGAGGGCGTCCCCGGGCTGGCTAAAACGCTCACAGTGAAAACCCTCGCGCAAAGCATTCACACCGGCTTCCAGCGCATTCAGTTTACCCCGGATTTGCTGCCCGCCGACCTCATCGGCACCCTCATCTACAATCCGCGTTCGGGCGAGTTCACTACCAAGCAGGGGCCGCTTTTCTCGAACCTGATCTTGGCCGATGAAATCAATCGCGCCCCGGCCAAGGTCCAGAGCGCCCTGTTGGAGGCCATGCAGGAAAGGCAGGTGACCATCGGCGACCAGACCTACCCCCTTCCGGACCCCTTCCTCGTGCTCGCAACCCAGAACCCGCTTGAACAGGAGGGCACCTACTCGCTGCCTGAAGCCCAACTCGACCGCTTCATGCTCAAGCTCAAGGTCGGTTACCCGACCCGGGCCGAGGAACGCTCCATCCTCGACCGCATGGCCACTTCCACGCCCCGCCTCGACGTTTCGCAGGTCATCGACCCCAAAGACATACTCAAGGCGCGCGAAATGGTTAACGCCATCTTCGTGGACGACCGCGTTAAGGATTACGTCGTGGACCTCGTTTTCGCCACCCGCGAACCCGCCTCCTACGGCATTCAGGGGCTCGAGTGCATGCTCCGGTACGGGGCCTCTCCGCGCGCCACCATCGCTCTCACCCTCGCCGCCCGCGCGCACGCCTTCCTCAATGCGCGCGGCTACGTCACCCCGCAGGACGTTAAAACCGTGGCTCCCGATGTGCTGCGCCATCGGATACTTGTCAGTTACGAGGCCGAAGCCGAGGAGGTCACCGGCGAATCCATCATCGCCAAACTGCTCCAGCACCTGCCCGTTCCCTAGCCCTTCCACCCGTCCCGGAATCCTCCGGGACGCCGGCTCCTCTCCCCGCTCCATGGAAGACGCACGCGAGATCCTGCGCAAGATACGGCGCCTTGAACTGCGCACCCGCGCACGCCTCGACGCCGCACTCTCCGGCCAGTACCGGAGCATCTTCAAGGGCCGGGGCATGAACTTCGAGGAGGTGCGCGAATACCAACCGGGCGACGAGGTGCGTTTCATCGAGTGGAATGTCACCGCCCGCCTCGGGGAGGTGCGCGGGGATGCCTACGTCAAAAAGTTCACCGAGGAACGCGAACTCACCCTCCTGCTCATGGTGGATATAAGCGGCTCGGGCGATTTCGGCAGTGTGGACCAGAGCAAACGGGAACTCGCGGCGGAGGTCGCCTGCGTACTGGCCTTCAGCGCCATCCGCAACAGTGACAAGGTCGGGCTGTTGCTTTTCTCCGACAAGGTCGAACTATTTATCTCCCCCAAACGGGGCCGGCGCCATGCGCTGCGCATTATCCGCGAGATTCTTTTCTTCAAACCCGAGAGCCGCGGGACCGACCTCAACGGGGCGCTCGAGCGCCTCAACCGGCTCCTGCACCGCCGCAGCGTGGTTTTCCTCATTAGCGACTTCCAAGCCCCGCCCTTCACGCGCCAACTCTCCATCGCGGCCCGGCGGCACGATCTGGTCGCCATGCCCCTGATTGATCCGCGCGAGGAAACCCTCGCCGACATCGGCACCGTCCGCTTCGAGGATCCCGAGACCGGGGAAATCCTCGAAGTCTCCACGGGCAGCCCCGCCATCCAGCAGGCCTACGCGCGAGCCGTTACCGAACGCGCGGAAAACCTCGCCCGCGATCTGCGTCGCGCGGGCGTCGACCGAGTCACCCTGCGCACCGACCGCGACTGGCTGCCCGCGCTGCAAACCTTCTTCCGCAACCGGGAACGCCGGGCGGGAATCGCCCCATGAGCCTGCCACCCGCCGCCCCAGCCGAATCCGCAGCCGCTCCCGAAAAGCGGCTGTCCGGCCCGCGCGCCCCCAGGCTGCCAGCACTCTGGCTTCTGGTGGGATTCTTGTGCGCATTCGGATGGTTTTCCCTCGCGGCGCAAATCCCACCCGACGCGCCGGCTTCCCCCGCCGCGCCCGGGTTGCAACTTCCCCCGCAGTTCCCCCAGATTCCGCAGACCGCCGGCGCTGCTCCTGCCGAGGAACTTCGGGACATTGCGCCCCCCGTGGACCTGCCTTTCTGGACCGGCGCGAAAATCTTGCTCGCGCTGGGCCTGGGCCTGTTGCTGCTCGCGGGTTTGCTGGTGGCCCTTCTGAGTTGGTCGCGCCGGGTGCGGCCCCCCCCGCCGCTTCCTGACCCGCGCCAGATCGCCCTGCGCGCGCTCTTCGGGCTGCGCGGGGCCGCAGATGGAGACATGGAAGCCCGTGACTTCGCAGCTGCCGTGGCCGAGGTGCTCCGCCGTTTTTTGGAAGCCAAATATGCTGTGGCCGCCCCCAAACAAACCACGGAAGAATTCCTGGTTTCGGCTCGAAAAACCGGAAAGTTTCCCCCCGCTGAAATCTCCCGGCTGCGCGCCTTTTTGACGCAGTGTGACGTGCTGAAGTTTGCGAAAGGTGCAGCCACGCCGGCCGACAGACACGAGCTCTTGAACATTGCTGAATCCCAGGTGAAGGAGTCCGCGGCATGAATTTTTCCAGCATCCCGTTGATCTGGCACGCGCCGTGGGCTTTTGCGTTGCTGGCGCTCCTGCCTCTTCTGCTCTGGCGGTTGGGAAAACGGGGCCCCGCAGCTGCGATCCGTTTTTCGGGCGTTAGCCTGCTCAGGGAAGTCGGGCGCCCGGTGCGGGATCACTGGGGCATCCCGCGGATGGTTTTGCTCACCGCCGGTTGGACAGCCCTCACGGTGGCCCTCGCCCGCCCCCAACTCACCAAAGACTTCCAGATAGTCAAAGCCAGTGGCGTCGACATTCTTCTGGCGATTGATGTCTCCCGCTCGATGCTGGCGGAGGATTTTACCATTGGATCCCAACGCGCGACCCGCATTGAGGCGGTCAAGCAGGTGACCGAGGAGTTCATCGAAGGACGCCCGAACGACCGCATCGGGGTTATCGCTTTTGCCGGGCGCCCCTATCTGGTGAGCCCCCTGACGCTCAATCACAACTGGCTGAAGCAAAACCTCAAACGCCTTAAAATCGGGATGGTGGAGGACGGCACCGCCATCGGTTCGGCCCTCGCCTCCGCAGCGCGGCGTCTGGGCGAAAATTCCGAGGCTCACACGCGCATCATTGTGCTGCTCACCGACGGCGATAACAACGCCGGCCAAATCAGCCCCAACACCGCCGCCGAGGCCGCTCGCGCCATGGGCCTGAAAATTTACACCATCTGTGCCGGCAGTAAGGGTTACGCCCCCATCCCGGTACGGGACATGTTCGGCAACACCACCTACCAGCAGGTGCTGGTCACCGTGGACGAGGCGCAGGTGCGCAAGGTTGCCGAAATAGGAGGCGGAAAATTTTATCGCGCAACGGATTCAGACTCTCTCAAGAAGATTTTTGAAGACATCGACGCCCTCGAAAAAGTGCCCATCGAAACGCAGCGCGCGAGAAACGTCCGGGAGCTTTTTTTGTGGCCGCTTTGCGCGGGTCTGGCCTGTCTGGGCATGGCGCTGCTGTGGGGGGTGACCCTGGGAAAAAGAATCCCCTGAATTCCTCGATTTGTACCGAACGCCGCCCCCACCTCCCATGTCTAAGAGAGTAGTGAGAAGTCTAATGACAGTCCTCGGTCTCCTGGCCCTGTGGGCGGCGGGTTCCCTTCAGGCTGTGGAAGCGGCATGGAACACTCCGGATTCCCCGGCAGCGCCGACTCTTCTGGCAACCGTGGACGTCAATTTGGAAGCACCGTACGCGTTTTCCCTGCGAACCCTCAAATTTGCCGAACCCGCCGCGTTTCTGGGTCTGTTGGTCTTGCCCGCACTCGGGCTCCTGCGCTGGATTCTGGCCTCCCGCTCCCGTGCGCGCATCCAGGGATTTGTAGCCCGGCGCCTCCAACCGCACCTGGTTTCAATCCCCGTACGGCGGGACCTGCGCTTTGCCCTGTTTCTGGCGGGCATCGCCGCCGCCCTCGTCGCCGCCGCGCGTCCCCAGTGGACGCAGTCCGCCGAGGCCGCCACCGGACGGGGACGCGACGTGATCATTGCCGTGGACGTCTCCCGCTCCATGCTCGCTGACGACCTGCCGCCCTCCCGCCTGAAGCGCGCCCAGATGGTGGCTGAAGACTTGGTGCGCCAACTGCGATCCGACCGCATCGGACTGGTGGCCTTTGCAGGCTCCGCGTTTTTGCAGGCGCCCGTTACCGCCGACCACGCCGCCGTGCTTACCGCCATGCAGGAACTCTCCCCGGACCTCATCCCGCTGCCGGGCACCAACATCTCGGCGGCGCTGCGCTGCGCCCAGGAGGCCTTCGACCACTCCGAGGGCGGCCAGCGCGCGCTGGTCCTCATCACCGATGGCGAGGAACTGGAGGAGGATGCCTTTGCCCTCGCCCAGGAACTCTCCACACAAATGCGCATCTTTACCGTCGGTGTCGGCAGCGCCGAGGGCACCGTCCTCTCCGTTCCTTCCCCCAACGGGGGCGTGGAGTATATCAAGGATCCCTCGGGAAACGTGGTGCGCTCCAAGCTGGACGAACCCCGCCTGCGGCAGGTTGCGGAGGCGGGCGGCGGATTTTACACCAAATTAGTCTCCGGCCCCGCCGAGGTGCGCCACATTATCGAGGCAGGCATTGCACTTATGGACGAACATGAACTCCAACTCGAAGGCAGCACCATAACCGCCGAGGGATTCCAGTGGCCGCTCGGCCTCGGTCTGGCGCTTTTGACCACCGGCCTTCTCCTTGGCGAAGGCGTGCGCAAACGGGCTGCCGGCACCTCTTTGGCGCGTTTCACCCTCCTCCTGCTGCTGGCCGGACTCGGATGGACCGCCTCCGGCGCGCACGCCGCCCAGACGCCGGACTTTCCCGGAAAACCCGATGGGAAGGCCCTTTACGCAGAGGGAAATTACGGAATGGCCCAGGAGGCTTTTCAGTCCGACTTGAGGGCGAACCCGTCCTCCCCGGAGCGGGCCTTCAACCTGGGGGCGGCCGCCTACAAAAACCAGAAATGGGCGGATGCCATCGATGCTTTCGGCAGGGCGCTCCAAACCACGGACAGGACCCTGCGCAGTCGCGCCGAATACAACTTCGCCAACACCCTCGTACAGCAGGCCCGCCAGGGACGCCGTGGCCAGGACACCACCGCCCTCCAGCAGGCCGTCGACCATTACGAAGAGGCCCTCCGCGCGGACCCCGATTTTGCCGACGCCCGAGTCAACAAGGAGTTTGTCAAAAAACTGCTGAACCAACCCCCGCCCGAGCAACAGCAGCAGCAGAAGGACTCAAAGGACAAAAACTCCGACAAAAAAGACAAACAGAAGGGCGAACAAAACCAGTCCGAGTCGGATTCCAACGAAAAATCCGATTCGAGTGAGTCCGGCGACGGAGAAAAAAAGGAGCAAAAATCCGACTCCGGCAAGGGTGGCGAGAAGGACAAGGAATCCCGGGAGTCAGGAAAAGATTCCGACAAGGAGAAAAGCGAGGACGGATCTCAGAAGAAAGACACCGAGGGACAAAAGCCCTCCGAAGGAAACCAGCCTCAGGGCAAGCCGGAGGATGTCCCCGGAGACAAGGAAAGGGGGGAACTCAAAAACTCCCCGGTGGATGCTCCCGACAAGCCCCAACCCGAAAAAAACGGGGAACAGCAGGCGGGGGGGACAGGAAAGATTACCCGGGAGCAGGCCCGCGCGCTTCTGGACGCCCTGCGCAGCGAGGACCGCCGCGTGAATCTCTGGGCCACGGAGAATCAAAAGCAGGCGGGCAAGATGCGGGAGGGCAAAACCTGGTAAATGGTCATGGGGACTCTGGTTCTGCACCCGCCGCGGTTCGCCCGGCATTTTTGGCAGAGGCTGCCCGTCGGGGCTTGGCTTCGCAGGCTGATCTTGGCGCTAGCCGTGTTGGGATGCCTCGGCGTTCCCTGGTCCGCGCGGTGCTCCGCGCAGGAAGTCACGGTATCCGCAGCCGTCGAACCGGCCGCGGTATCGCTCGGGGAATCCGTGGAATTTTCCATCTCCATTCAGGGTGCGCAGGAGCCGGACCAACCGCCGGCCGTCTCTGTCGAGGGCGCGCAGGTGCAGTACGTGGGGCCCTCCAAACAGGCTTCCCTCATTAATTTCCAGCTCTCGGTGAGCATGGCGCACCGCTACCTGCTCACCCCCTCCCGCGTGGGCGAGCTCACCATTCCAGCCGTGGCTCTGGAGATCCGCGGCAAACGGTATGAGACGCAACCGGTAACGCTTAAAGTGACCGCCGCCCCGCAGGAGGACGGTCGCCAACCCTCCGTACCCGGCCCCTTTGTAGAGTGCGAAATCCCGCGTCGACCAGTCTACGTGGGCGAATCATTTCCCGTTCAGGTGCGGCTTTTGGTTCCCTCGGAAACCCCCTGGCGGATCGAGCGGTTGCCCCAGTTCGAAACGGATGCCTTCACCAAGGCTCCCTTTCAGCAACCCCAACAGCAGCAGCAAGTCCGCGACGGGCGCAGCTTTGACGCGCTCTTATTTCCCACGGCGCTTACGGCCATTAAAAGCGGCGAGGTTCCCCTGGGCCCAATCCAGTTCAAAATCCAGCAGGCTGTACCCCAGAAAAAACAGCCCAATGCGAGAGGTCCCTTTGGGGGAATCTTTAACGGGTTTCCGTTTGTAAACCAGCAGGCCACTTTCCAGGAAAAAACGGTGGTACTGCCCGAACACCGGATGGCGGTGAGCGAACTGCCCGAATTGGGCAAACCGGCCTCTTTCCGGGGGGCGATTGGACAGTTCCAGTTTCATGCGGCGTTTAACCAAAACCGGGTCAAGGTGGGAGAACCTCTCGTTGCGACCCTGACGATCGAGGGGCAGGGTAACTTTGACCGCATCGAACCTCCCCCCATTCTCGCTCCTGAAGGATGGCGGATTTACCCCCCGGAGATTCACTTCACCAAGGCAGACGAATTCGGACTGCGCGGCACCAAAACCTTCCGCATCGCCGTGGTGCCGCAAAATGCCCAGTCCCAGATGCCGGAATTCGAATTTGCCTCCTTCAATCCGGACGCGGCTTCCTACCAGATCCAAAAAAGCCAGAGTGCCCCCCTTTCCGTGGAGGGGTCTCTGGACAAGGCGCAACTGGAGGCAATTGAGTCTGCGTCGCTTCCCTCCAAAAAGAGGGAGCGTCCCCTGGAAAAAGCCGCCGCCGCCCAGCCCGGGGGGATTCCGTTGCTGGAGGTGAACAAGCCCTCCGTGGCCGCGTCCCCTGTTTGGGCGAACCGTCCGTTGTTCTGGTCGGTTCAAGGGGTGCTTCTCGCTGCGTTGTTCGCGGCGGCCCTGTGGAAATGGAACGTGCGCCGGGTTCTGGCCCTGGGGCCCGCACCACATCTGCGGCAGCAGGCCTCCAAAATCGAGCAGGGCCTCGCGCTTCAGACCTCCCGTTCCGACTGGTTTAACCAGGCCAAACGGGTGGTGCAGTTGCGCACGGCCGCGCACTCGGGGCAGCCTGCGGAGGCAGTTGACCTGCCGGACGCCCTAGCGGTCCTAGCGCACGCCTCCAAGGTCGCGGAGGACGTGCGCTGGCTTTTTGAAACCGATGCCGCGCTCCGCTTTGGCGGGCAAACATTGGACATTCCACCCAAACCCGAGGAACAGCGAAGGATCCAGGCGCTGCTGCGCCATCTCTCCTGATGAAAGCTCCGCGTGTTGTTTTTATCCGAAACGTTCCGCGAGTGCTGCGCGCAATCCTCGGCGCCCTCCCCGGAGTTGTTGCCGCCGTGCTGTGTGGCCTTTCCGGGATGCTGTCGCTCACTGCCCGTGCGGCGACGCCTTTCGAGGAGGCCAACGCGTTTTTCAAGGAGGGAAAATACGCGGAGGCTGAGGCTGCGTACGAAAGGGCGCTGGTTGAGAAGGACACGGCCGCGATTCGTTTCAATCTGGGGCGGGTACGGGAAGCGCTGGGGGACCCTGCCGGCGCGATGCTCGAGTGGGAGCGTGCCCAGAGGCGCGAGCCCGGCCATGCGCCCTCCCGGGAAGCCCTGCGGCACCTGCGCCAGGCCACCCGAACCTTTCACGCCGGCGATTTTTGGTTGGACCGCTTTCGGTATCCTTTGGTGGTGAACCGGGAGATGTGGGTGGCGGCTGTTGGGGTGTGGCTGGCTGCTTTCGGGATTTGGGCTTTGGTTACTGCAAGGCTGCCGCGATCGGGGTATGGCTGTGCGGTGGTGGGTTTGCTGCTGGGGATGGTCGGTGCATATTGGAAGCACGAGGCCGACA
>JBILWF010000255.1:0-4962 GCA_044370075.1 Chthoniobacteraceae bacterium
GCTGGCTCTCAAATGGCTGTTCCAGCGGGATGAACAGGCGGGCTTTTGGCACGCTCAGGATCGCCTCAAGCAGGGCACGCCCCGCGAGCGGCAGGCGGTGGTAGCCCTGCTGGGAGCCAGCTCCTCTGAGGGTGCAGCCGGCCAGATCCATTCGCTGCTCAAGGGCTGGGATACCCTGCCAGAGGATATCCGCGCAGACGTGTGGGCGGTGGCCGCTGGAAGGAAAGACTGCTTGGAACAACTGGAGGCCCTGCGCACCGGTTTAAAAAAGACCGGCGATTCGCTGGCGGAATTCCGGGCGGCGCTCGCCGGAGGCGACCCTGTGCGGGGCCGGAAAATGTTTTACGAACTGCCCGCGGCCATGTGTGTGACCTGTCATGCAGCCGAGCCCGGTGTGCCCGGCGGAACCGCGGGCCCCGCGCTTGAAAAAGTCGCGGCGCGCGGCGCCGAATACCTGTTGCGCTCGTTGGTTGAACCCAGCGCGGAGTTTGCGCCGGGATATGCGGCGTTGGCGGTCACGCTCAAGGCTGGGGAAACCCTCTCCGGTGTCTTGTGGAAACGTGATGAAACCTGCGTCGAGGTGAAACTGGCGGACGGAAAGATTCGAAACATTCCTGCCGCTGAAATTCAAAAAATGGACACGCCGGTTTCTCCCATGCCGCCAATGGGACAGATTCTCAGTCTGGGACAAATCCGTGATTTGGTAGCGTTTCTCGCGACATTGACTCCGGAAAACCGGGATTTGCTGGCGTCCAAGAAAGCCAAGCCGTTGGAACTGGTGCAGCGCCTTGGGGGATATCTGGACGCGGAAAAGCCGCTCGGCACGAAGCCGTAGTCGGGGGCGTGGCCTCGGGGGGACCGGAGGAGTAAGGCGCGCTTCCGGGCTTCAACCGCACCGCCTTGACTGTCCCGACGCCTGCCTTTAGCGTTCCCGCGTAGGCGTTTCCCGCAGCAGACGCGGGAGCGTCTCTCCACAAGACTGTCCAGTCATTTCCCCCATGACCGCCTCTTCCCACTCCAAACTCTTTGGATCCAGATTCAGCCGCCGGTCGATGTTGCTCGCCTCGACCGCCGCCTGCTTCGGGTTGCCTTTTGGGCGCTCGGTATCGGCCGCTCAATCCCCGGAGCCCCGTCGTAAACCGGCGCGTTCAACGGTCCTGTTCTTTTTGTGCGGAGGGGCCTCGCACATCGACATGTGGGATATGAAACCCGAGGCTCCCGTGGAGTACCGCGGAGAGTTCCTGCCCATTCGAACCTCGGCTCCCGACATTCGGCTTTGCGAGCATTTGCCCTTACTCGCGCAGAATGCGCACCGGTTTTCCCTTGTCCACGGAGTTACCGACTTTGGCCGGGCTACTGGGGACCATCACGCTGGGTACTACTACAACCTCACGGGCCATTCCCCGGACCCCAGCTTCAAACAACTGGGAAATGATCGCCGTCCGATGAGCACGGACTGGCCGCACATGGGATGTGTTGTGGGGATGAAGGTTGCCGCCCCAAAGAAGCTTCCGGGCGTCATCACCCTGCCTCACAAACCCAGCAAGCTTCCCTACACACGCCCCGGACAGTTTGCCGGCCGCCTTGGCCTGGAGCATGATCCTTTCTTCCTAAACGGCAGCTTCGAGAAACCCCTCCAGTTTTCATCGCCCACCCTCTCGTTTGGAGAAGGCCTCTCGCCGGAACGGATTCAGGATCGAAGGGAAATTCTCGATGCCGTATCCGGCATGCGCAGGGAACTTGACCACGATGCCTCGGTGCGCAACTACACCCACCAGCAGCAGCGCGCCTTCGAACTTCTTTCCGCGAGCGGAACCGCGGGAGCCTTCGACATTCAGAGTGAATCCCCCCGCACGCTGGCCCGGTACGGGACCTCCATCAACGCCACCAGCTTGGTCATGGCGCGACGTCTTGTGGAGGCGGGGGTGCCGTTCATCACGGTTTTCTGGAAGGAAAACGAGGCAATCGCTGCGCGGTGCAAAAGTGCCGGGGGATGGGACACCCATGCCTCGAATTTCGCCTGCCTGCGCGAATATCTCCTGCCCGAGTTTGACCGCGCGTTCTCTGCATTTCTTGAGGATCTTGCCGGGCGCGGTCTGCTGGAACAAACGCTGGTGATGGTCTCCAGCGAGATGGGCCGTAAACCGCTCGTGGGCGATCCGCGCTCGGGGGGGAAAGCGGGGGCGGGACGCGATCACTGGACGGCTTGCATGAGCGTCCTCATGGCGGGAGGCGGGATTCAGGGAGGCCGTGTTTACGGCGGAACGGACAAACACGCTGCGTATCCCGAACGGATTGCGGTGGGGCCCGAGGATGTCACCAGAACCGTGTATTACGCGATGGGGATCGACAACCTCGAGGCGGTGGATCTCTCCGGACGTCCCTACAACCTGCTTGAAGAGGGCCGTCCTTTGGTGGAGCTCTTTTCGTAGGAATGTTGCCCGCCACAACCTGACTGCGGAGCGGGTTTTGCCGGGCTTTCCACGGGTTCCCTATCTCCCGCACTTTGCTGCACCCCGGGAGGAGAGGTTGTTCATCCACGCGGAGGATCGCTTCAAAATTTTAAGGGAGGGCGTCTCGCGTGCGGTTGGAGGCGGGCCCCGCGGCAACCCATGCAGCCGGTCCATGCTGGCAAAACCCTCCCGGCAGTCGCTGGGGATTGGAACGAGGCCGTCGGGCCCCTCAAATTCGTCCGGCTTGGAAACGGCAGCGCGCACGGCTTGGAGGAAGCCTCCGTTCCACGAGCGCCCCGCGTCTCTGCAGAACCGCGCGCTTATGAGCAGGCGCTTTAAATTGATGGCTGGTCTCCCCGTCGCCTGCCTGAGGTTACCCGGTGCAGGCCGTGATCCAACGCGGGCTTTGCAAACCAAAGGAACGCTGTACACTTAAAGTGTTTGTGAAAGCCCCCCTCTTTCTGCAGCCCGCCGGCGGTATATCCGCAGCCTCTGTGCGCCTCCTTGCTTTGCTTTGTGCCGGCGCCGTGTGCGGTATCGCGGGTTTCACGGGCACGGCAAATGCATCCACGACCGCCGAGTCCCCGGAGGGAAGCGCCTTTTTCGAATCCCGAATACGTCCCCTGCTGATCGAGCACTGTTATGAATGCCACAGTGCGGAGCGCAACAAACTCAAGGGGGGACTAGCCCTCGACACGCGCGAGGGGATTGAAAAAGGCGGCGATTCCGGCCCCCTGCTTCAGCGGGGCCAACCGGATGCCTCCCGTCTGATCGAGGCCGTTCGTTATCAAAACCGGGATTTTCAAATGCCCCCCAAAAAACCGCTCCCGGAGGATGCCGTGCGGGATCTCGAACAGTGGGTGCGCATGGGCGCTCCCGATCCCCGCACGACGGTTGCGGTCGCGCCTCGCGCCATTTCCGCGATGAGCGTGGAGGAGGGCCGTTCCTTTTGGGCTTTTCGCCGTCCGGTGCGGCCTGCGATCCCGCCGCCGGGCGTACCCGCGGAGGATCACCCAGTGGATCGTTTTTTGGCCTCAAGCCTCCGGGCTGCCGGCCTGCGGGAGGCCCCTCTCGCGGACAAAGCGTCGCTTCTGCGCCGGGTGACTTTTGATCTCACCGGCCTTCCTCCCACGCCTGAGGAGATCGAAGCCTTTTCCCGGGACGACTCCCCGTCGGCGTACGCGCGGGTGGTGGACCGTTTGCTGGCTTCCGCGGCGTACGGAGAGCGCTGGGGCAGGCACTGGTTGGATGTGGCCCGGTATGCGGACTCGAATGGCCTCGATGAGAACGTGGCCTTCGGCAACGCATGGCGCTACCGCGACTATGTGGTGGATGCCTTCAACGCGGACAAACCTTACGACCGGTTTATCCGCGAACAAATCGCGGGGGATTTGCTGCCTGCCGAAACCGCCGAGCAACAGCGCGAACTGCGTAGTGCGCTCGGGTTCTTGAGCATCGGTCCGAAGCTTCTGGCGGAAGTGGACAAGGTGAAACTCGAGATGGATCTCATCGACGAGCAGATCGATACAATCGGAAAAAGTCTCATGGGAATGACCCTGGGCTGCGCCCGCTGCCACTCCCACAAGTTCGATCCGATACCCACTGAGGATTACTACGCGCTGGCTGCGATTTTCAAAAGCACGCGCACCATGGACGATTTGAAGACCATCGCCAAATGGCACGAGTCTTCGGTGGCAACTCCCGCGGAGCAGGCGCGGTTTGATGCTCATCAGCGATTGGTGACCGAGGCGAAAAACCGCCTGGGGGATCTGATTGCCGAGGCCAACGAAGAGGTCCTCGGCGCTCGCGCGCTGGAGACGCTGCCTCCCAAGCCGGAAAACGCGTACGCGCCGCAGACCGCGTCGGAAATTAAAACGGCGCGCGAACGCCTTGCACTCATTGAAAAGGAGGCTCCGGAATTACCCTCGGCCATGGGGGTTGTCGACAAGGCGCTTATAGCTGAAACGCTTCCCGTGCACGTGCGCGGCAGTCACCTCAACCCGGGCCGCATCGTGCCGCGCGGGTTTCTCCAGGTCATGAGTGTGCCGGGGCGGCGGTGGGAGTTTTCCGGCGCGCAAAGCGGACGGCTCGAGTTTGCAAACTGGTTGTCCGGCCCGGAGCACCCGCTGGTGGCGCGCGTCATGGTCAACCGAATCTGGCGCTGGCACTTTGGGAGGGGACTGGTGGCCACCCCCGATAACTTTGGAGCGCTCGGCGAAGCACCCTCCCACCCGGAGTTGCTGGACTGGCTCGCGTGCACGTTCGTGGAGGGAGGATGGAGCGTAAAATCCATGCACCGGATCATTCTGCATTCGGCGGCGTACCGTCGCTCGGCGCAGCCCGCTGACGCCGCGATCCAGGCTCTCGTAGATCCCGCCAACCGGCTCCTCAGCCATTTTCCCCCGCGCCGCTTGGAGGCGGAGGAAATCCGGGACGCGCTGCACGCGGTGGCGGGGTTGCTCGATCGGACGCGGGGCGGGAAAACAATCCCGCTTAAAAACCGCGAGTT
>JBILWF010000256.1:0-4953 GCA_044370075.1 Chthoniobacteraceae bacterium
AAAAACGCGCACGAGGGGCTTGCCTCGCCTCGCACGGTGATCCCCATGAGCGCCCTGCTGCTGTGCGGCCAGGTACTGCCGCTGGCGGGACTCCTCGCGGTGAAACTTTCGCCGGAGTCGCGCATTTTTTTCGGGATCGCGTACCTTCTGGGCATGATTTTTCGAGCGGGTTTGGCTTTGCGATTTGGCCAGTCATGGTTGGGCGTCTTGTTGCATCCAGTTTCGGTCGCTCTCCTCTTGGTGAACCAGTGGTACGGGGCTCTGCGGCGCGCCCTGGGAATTCCGGTGGGATGGCGCGGGCGCACGGTTGCGTCCTTGGCGGCGGGGGTTGCGTTGTCGATTTCGCCTTCCGCCCAGGGCGCCCCCCCGGAGTCTGCTCCGGCGGGTCCAAAGCAAAAGTGTCCTGACTTCGCTTTGGAGGACCAGCACGGCCGCCCGTTTCAAATCCGCTTTCCGCGCAAACAACCGGTGCTGCTGGTGATCGCGGGACGGCGGGGAACGGGAGCCATTGCCGGATGGGTGCAGCCTGTTCAATCCGCGTTCGGGGATTCGGTGGAGATCATGGGACTTGCGGATGTGCATGCGGTTCCCGCCCCGGTGCGGCCCGCGGTGCGCATGATGATCCGCAAAGAGTCTGCGTGGCCGGTGTTCATGGACTGGTCTGGAAAGACCGTGTCGGCTCTGTTTACCCCGGGGTTGGAAACGGAGGTGCTGGTCTTGAAAAAGACCGGGGAGGTGGAGTTGCGCCTGCAGGGCAGCATTTCGGAGCAGAGTCAGGCGCGGTTGTTGGAGTCCCTGCGTGCCTGCGGTGCGGTGGATCCCAAGCCGATGTAGCCTCCCGGGCGCCCCGGGGCGCTTCCTGCTATAACAAGGCGCTTTGGTTCGCGGCCGGGCAATCCCAAACCGGGTCTTTTGATTCCGCCCTTTCCGGGGAGGGGATTACTGCACAATCCGCACGTTCCGAAACCCGGCCGTCTCCCCGAAAACCAGAAGGTTCAATCCGGTTTTTGTTTTTCCAAAAACAGGGTGTTCCCCGTCGATCTGCACGCCGTTGATCTGCGCGGAGGCTCGGTTTCCACGGAACGTGATCCGAACCGGATACCATTCGCCCGAATCCAGTTGGAAGGTGCGCCGCGCCACGGGTTCGGTGGCACTGTCGGGTTCACCCTTGGAGGGGTTTTTGGTGAGACCGATGGCGTTTCGCGAGAGTTCTACCCGGAAGCTGCCTTCCTGTGCGCCCCATTCCACGCGCAGCGAACACCGGTTGGCTCCCTTGAAGTTGATTTCACACTCAATGGTGCCGTCCTCCAAATGCACCGGGATGTGCAGCGCGGCGGGCGCTCCCGGCTTGCCCGCGGGCATACCCCACAGCCCGCCGTCGTTTGGGTTCCAGTCGCCTCCCGGGACCGTCCACGGTTTTGCGGGCACGTGAACCAGCGCCTCACTCAGCACCAGTGTGCCGCGGAGGGCGGGTAACTCCACGCGCGCCGTGCGGGGCGCGGGCACGTCGGCGGGGGGAAGCTCCCGGCTGTATCCCCCGTCCCGGTAGCGGCGAAGCCGGTCACGCATTTCGGCTACGATTTCCGCATGCTGGGCGCTCACATCCCGCGTTTCGGCGGGATCGTCCCCGGTGTGGTAGAGTTGGGAGCGGTGCTGTTCGTTGTGGGACTTGGGCGAGCGGGTTCTGACCTCCTCCACCGGTTCCCCCTCGATCCATTTCCACGGCCCTTTGCGGAGGGCAAACACCCCGTCCGCGCTGTGCACGATGAGATCCTCGCGGGTGGATTTGGAGGCATCCCCGAGAAGTGCCGGAAGGAAGCTGCGGCTGTCCTCGGCGCCCTGCGAAACAGGCGGCAGCGGTTCGCCCACGATCGCGGCGGCGGTGGCCAGAATGTCGGCGAGGCTGATCATCGCCCCGCTGACGGAATGCGCGGGCGCCTTGCCCGGCCAGCGTACGAGAAAGGGCACCTTGAAACCGCCCTCCCAGACATCATGTTTTCCTCCGCGCAGATCCCCGTTGATTTTCAGCCCCGCCTTGAGCGCGGCGGTTTGAAGCAAACGTTCGTTGGCGGGCCGGAAGACGCCGCCGTTGTCGCTCGAAAAAAGAACCAGCGTGTTTTGCGCAACGCCCATGCGATCGAGCGTCTCCAGAATGCGTCCCACGCTGCGGTCCAGTTCGTGAATCCAATCCCCGTACAGTCCCGCCGCGCTTTTTCCCGCCAGATCCGCGTCCGGCGTAATCGGACTGTGCACCGCCACGGGCGTGAAATAGAGAAAGAACGGCTTGTCTCTGGGTTGCTCCTGCATCCAGTGCGTGGCCTTGTCGGTGAGCACCTTCATCACCCTCTCGTTTTTGCGCCGGGGCGCATCCAAATCGAGAATGCGCGGTGCTGCCTTCGGATTTTCAAGGTCTCCAGCGTCGTACGTGGCTTTGAAATCGTCCGGATCCGGAACGGGGGACGGGGATTTGAGCGGCTCTGGCAGGCGGGCGCCGCGGCGCAGGCCGTACACAGACCGGTTTTCGACATACACGCCGGTGAGATCCCCATGGTTGCTGGGCACGGAAAAGTGGTAGTCGAACCCGATCTCGAGCGGGCCGGGGGAGAGCTCGGCGGCGTAATCAGTTCGCCTGGCCGGGGCGTCGGAGGCGGCACCGTATCCGAGGTGCCATTTGCCGACGGCAGCCGTGGCGTAGCCGTGCTTTTTGAGTAGGGATGCCACATTCAGCCGGGAGGGTTCGATGTGGAGCGGCGCGAAGGTGTCGAGCACCTCAAACTTCAGGGAGGTCCGCCAGCAGTACCGGCCGGTGAGCACCGAGTAGCGGGTGGGGGAACAGACCGACGAGGTGGTGTTCGCATCGGTGAATCGCCGCCCCTCCCGGGCCAGACGGTCGATATGGGGCGTCTGAACCAAAGCTGGGTTTGCGCCGTAACATGTCGCGCTGCCGTAGCCGAAATCATCCGCGAGAATCAGCACGATGTTTGGAGTGTCCGCCGCGCGGAGGCCGGGCACCCACGCCAGCCATCCAACGGGGAGAGTGAGGAGAGCGAGGAGGCGTCCTGCGGCAAAAGGGCATCGGAACACAGGGTGCGGGAAAAAAGCGCGGATCATTCTGGGGGTTAACACCGGAGACCGCCCCGGGTTGCTTTCCGGGGGGTCAGGCTTTTTCCTCCAGGGCGAGGCGCAATTGCGGATTTTGACCGGGGTCCAGCCCGCTGACGCCAAGACCGAGCAGGCGCAGGGGTTTGCGTACCAGCGCGTGGGTCGCCAGCAAATGGCAGCCGATCCGGTAAATTTCCGCTTCGGAGCGGACCGTGTCCTCGAGGCGGATCTGGCGGGTGAGCGTGGTGAAGTCGGTGTAGCGCACCTTCACCTGCACGGTGCGGGCTCCCGTGTGGTGGCGGTGCAGCGTGGCGGCCACGTCCGCGGCCATCTCCCGCAGGGCGGCTCGCAGGGTGGGCCGGTGGTCGGTGTCGGACGCAAAGGTGTGCTCGGAACTGATGCTTTTGCGTTCCTGCTCGGGTTCCACCAGCCGGTCGTCTTCGCCAAAGGCGCGCCCTCGCAGGGTCGCGGCGAAGCTGCCCACGATCGACTCCAGCGGCACGGGGGAGTCCTGCAAATCAGCGATGGAATGCAGGCCCCGCGCTTCGAGAGCCTCGGCGGTGCGGGGACCCACTCCGTGGATGCTCCGCAGAGGAAGCGGCCTCAGAAAAGCCACCTTCCCGGATTCCAAGATCAGGGTCAGTCCCTTGGGTTTGCGGTAATCGCTCCCAAGTTTGGCGAGGAATTTGTTGGAGGCCAGCCCGATGCTGGCGGTGAGCTCCCGCTCCTGCCAGATGCGCTCCTGAATGTCCCGGGCGAGGGGAAGGAGGCTCTGGAGGGCGTGATCCGCGTCCGGCGAGCGGGAAGCGGCCGCGGAGAGATCCAGATAGGCTTCGTCGATGGAGACCTGCTCCACGAGCGGGGTGTAGCTCTCCAAAATCCGGAGGATCGCAGCGGATTCCTTGCGGTAGGCGTCCATTCGGGGCGGCAAAAAGATGCCGGCAGGGCAGAGTCTGCCGGCCGTCCGGGAAGGCATCGCGGAGCGAACGCCGAAGTGGCGAGCCTCGTAGCTGGCTGCGCAAACCACGCCGCGTTTTTGGGGGGACGCCCCCACGATGACCGGCTTGCCGCGGAAAGGGGGGTGATCCCGCTGCTCGACAGAGGCGAAGAAAGCGTCCATATCGAGATGCAAAATAACGCGCGGCATGGGTGGAAGGGTGCGGGAGGGTGATCACAGCCTAGCACGGGAGGCGTGCCGGGGGGAGGGAAGCCCCGGAATGGGTTTCAGATGGGGAGGCGCGGCGAAAAAGACGGGGTGACTGGCCCGGATCCTGCTTTGCATCTGTGATGTCCCGACATGTGTCGAGACGTCTCACCTTATGAACCAGCCCAACCCCAACCCTTCCCTGCCGGAAAACGCACCTCTGCGGACCGGATTCGATCGGCAAAGCCCGGCTCCAGTGCAGGGATGGAGCTGGAAAATTGTTTTTCTGCTGGGTTTGTGCCTGGCAACGGCCGGAGCGGTCCGCGCGGCGGTGGTGAATTTCCGGCCCGCGGCAACGGTATCCTCCGACAGCGACGTGCTCAGCCTGGGGACCACCCACGTGGCGCTCAATTACTACGGGAATTCGACCGTCAACGGGGTGAATTTCGCATATACCAACAGCACCACGGGCAGCGGGAATTTCAGCATGTCCCTGGCGGGAGCGGTGTACTTCAACGGCTACTATCAATCCGGGCCCATCGTGGACGGTCTTTCGCCGGGATACCGGGCTCTCCTGCTGGGAGCGATCTATTCCGATGGAACGTCCGTGCTGACGGCCAGCATCAACGGGCTCTCGCTCAACCGCGCGTATGCCGTCCAGGTCTGGGCGAACGACAGCCGCAACAGTCCCACTGTCTTAATGGACC
>JBILWF010000257.1:0-4946 GCA_044370075.1 Chthoniobacteraceae bacterium
AAGGGGAGAAGAAAGGGATGAGAACAAACAAACTGAGTAAGACGCGCGCGTTCATATAAAACTGTGTAGACTCAGCGTACATCAAATGCAACTCTTTGCATGAGTGTATTTTTACCACAAGCCGTCTTTACCTCCAAAGCTTGCTAAGAAATCTAAACTCCGGTTCCGGTCCGAAATTTAGAGGCGATTACAGCGCGCCGGGTAGATTATCCGTATGAAAACCACCAAATGAATGGTTCACGTTGATTGCCCTCCGACACGGGTTCTGGACGTGCGCGTACAACCCGACATCGGCCGGCTCCTGCCGCAAGAGGTGGGCACGTGGGCCCTGCGCCTGTGGCTCAACGCCCAGGGACGCCCTGCGCGTCTCGGGATCCAAACCCCCCACGGCAACGCCGTGATCCGCGTCGAAAACATCGAGTTTTCCCCCAGCTTCCCCGAACAACTCTGGGCCACCCCGGAAGGCGCCCTCTCACTCACACCCGCCGAATTCGAGGACATGTCGCGCTCGCTGGGAACCGCGGCAAAAGGCCTCAAATAGGCCCCTCCCGCCCGCCACCCGGCGGGATGTTTCCTCCCCGGATCAAATCCCCTTCCCCGCCTCCAGCGTCCAGTTTTCACGTCAGCACCCTTGCGGCCAGGGCACGGGAATGGGACAAGAATCCTCCACCCATGCCGGACCATCCCGTCGACTCCCTGCCAGCCCATATGGCGCACACGGCGCCCTTCGCACGCGCGCTGCGGGCACTCTCCAGGGGGCGTTCCCGCCGAAAAGAAACGCCGCTTCTGCGCATTGAAAATGCAGTCTCCACCTCCCACGCGGCGCTGATTTCCGTCTGCTGCGGCGGCGGCGTTTCCGAGCGCGTGTGGATTGTCTGCGAATCGCCGCGGGCGCAGGAAAAAATTTTCGCCTGTTTGCAGCAATGGATTGAAAGCGTCCTTTTCCTGCCCGACTCGCCCACGCCGCCGGCGGAGGGCGCTCTTCCCGACCCCGCAACCGTTGCCGAGAGACTCCGCGTCTTGGAAGCCGTCAGTCGTCCCGCATCCCGCAGGGAATGCGTGCTTCTCACACGCCGCTCCCTGCTGGAGACCATTCCCAATCCCCGCAGCATTCAAAAACAAAGCCTCACCCTGCAGGTGGGGCGCACGCTCGCGCGGGAAGCCATCCTGCAGACGCTCGAAAAAGCCGGCTACGAACTCGTGCCGCGCGTATCGGAGCGCGGACAAATTGCCGTGCGCGGCGGCATCCTCGACCTGTTTAGCTTTCAGGAGGCCCGCCCGATTCGCATCGAATTCTTCGGGGACGAAATCGAATCCATACGCGGTTTTGACCTGGATGCGCAGACCTCCTACCAACAGCTCTCCGAGTGCACGGTGTTGTTTTCCGCGGAGGGTTCCGAAGAAACCTGCCCTTTGACCTCGCTGGTTTCGCCCGGGGACCTCTTTGTTTATTCCGATGCTTACCAGCAATATACACAGGAAAAAACCTTTTCGCCACCCGAGTCCCCCTGCGAGACAACCGCTTGGATTCTGCAGGGCTGGGCCCCGGATTCCCCTGGCAAACCGGGCAACGATTCCACCGCCTGTTACGAGACCGGATTGGGGGATTTTGCGGCCGGTGACTTTGTACTGCATGCCGGCAAACGAGAGCGCTTTTTCCAGCAGCTGGAAGAGTGGCGCGACAAAAACTGGAAGGTGTTTTTGTTCTGCCAAAACGAGGGCGAAACCGAGCGCCTGCGCGAGCTCATCCCCTCCAATCTGACGGATTTCATCACGTGGCGGCAGGAGTTGATGCCCGGCGGTTTTGTGTGCCCGGCGGCAGAGACTGCGGCACTCAGTGCGGCGGAACTGCTGGGCTTTTCCTCGCAAACGCCGCGACTGCGCCGGGGCGTTCTCCACGAAACCCTGCAGCGCGGCCCGGTGGATTTCACGGACCTCGGCGAGGGGGAACTGGTGGTCCATCTCGAACACGGCATAGCACGCTTCGAGGGACTGCGCGAAATGCCGCGAGGCGAGGGCACCGAGCAGGTTCTCACGCTGAGTTTTGCCCACGGCGCGCGCGTGTACGTCCCGCTTGAGCAGAGCGGCATGGTGTCCCGCTATGTCGGACTCGGACGCAAAAATCCCCCGCTCAGCGAACTCGGCGACGGCAAGTGGAACCGGGCCCGCAAAAACGCGGAAAAGGCCATCTTTGACTACGCCGGAAGACTCCTGCGCCTGCACGCCGAGCGCGAAACCGAGTCCGGATACGCCTTTTCGCCGGACACGCACTGGGTGGAGGAGTTTGAGAGGGCTTTCCCGTACACGGAGACCCCGGACCAGCTCAAGGCCATCGCCGATACCAAGCGCGACATGGAATCCAAGCGCCCCATGGACCGGCTGATTTGCGGGGACGTGGGTTTTGGAAAAACCGAGGTGGCCCTTCGCGCGGCCTTCAAGGCCGTCATGGGAGGCAAACAGGTAGCCATGCTGGTTCCCACCACCGTGCTTGCCGAACAGCACTTCCGCAATTTTCGGGAACGCGTCAGCGCCTTCCCCGTGCGGGTTGAAATGCTCTCCCGTTTCCGCTCTCCGCAGCAACAACGCGAGACCCTCGAGGGCCTCCGCAACGGATCCATCGACATCGTCATCGGCACGCACCGGCTGCTGTCCCAAACGGTCGGTTTTCGCGATCTCGGCCTCGTAATCATTGATGAGGAACAACGCTTCGGAGTACTGCACAAGGAACGCCTTCGGGAACGCTTCCGGCTCATTGACCAGCTGACCCTATCCGCCACTCCCATACCGCGCACCCTCTACATGTCCCTGATGGGCGCCAAGGACATGAGCACGCTGGAAACCCCTCCGGCAAACCGCATTCCGGTGGAAACTTTTATCTGCCCGTATGATGAACGCATCATCCGCGATGCCATCCAGCGCGAGCTCGAACGCGAGGGGCAGGTCTATTTTTTACACAACCGCATCGAATCCATCGAACGGGTCCGGCAGCGCATCCAAACCCTCGTTCCCAAGGCGCGCATCCTCGTGGGACACGGTCAAATGAACGAGGAGGAACTCGAGGAGGTCATGCACCGCTTTGTCTCCGGCGATGCGGACGTCCTTGTGTCGACCACGATTATAGAAAGCGGCTTGGACATTCCCAACGCCAACACCATTCTCATCGACCGCGCGGACCGCTTCGGACTCGCAGACCTCTACCAGCTCCGTGGACGCGTCGGCCGCAGCGACCACAAAGCCTACGCCTATCTCCTTCTGCCCCGTGCTCTCATGACCGTCGGCGAAGCGCGCAAACGCATCAACGCCATCAAACAGTATTCCTCCCTCGGAGCCGGTTTTAAAATCGCCCTCCGCGATTTGGAGATCCGCGGCGCGGGAAACATCCTCGGCGTCCAGCAAAGCGGTCACGCCATGGCCATCGGATTCGACCTGTACTGCACGCTGCTTAAGGACGCCATTGCACGCCAGAGGGGCGAGGCCCTGCCCAACGCACCGGACTGCGTCCTCCGGCTCGATTTCGTGGTCACCCGCGAAGCTGATTTCACCCCGTCCGGAGAGGACGCCCTCGCGCCGGCTTACCTTCCCCTCGCCTTCATCGAAGAACCGCAGGCCCGCATCTCCGCATACCGGGACCTCACCACGGTGCGAACCGAACCGGAGCTGGATGCGCTCTTTGAGGTGTGGAAGGATCGCTTTGGAAAACGCATCCCAGCTGCCGTCCAAAACCTGCTCTGCCTCCACCGGATCCGGATCGCATCCAGCGCCCAAAAAGTTGCTGTTCTCGAGGTCAAAGAGGGCAAGGTCATGATCCAACGACGCGGCGACTACGTCCTTGTGGGCAACCGCTTCCCGCGGCTCAATCCCAGACTCAATCCGCCCCAAAAACTGGACGAATTGCTGGCCCTGATCCGCGCGCTCTAGCGCGGCACGCCGCCCTGAGCGCGAATTATCCAGCAACCGTCTCGACGGGCTCGCTCCGGCGAGAATGCCTGCTGCGGCGACCATCCGCACTTTTCAGCCTCCCCCCGCCCCCACCACTGAATTTGTCCACCAAGCGCCGAGCCGTTAGCCTCAGGCGCCGCCCCGCTCTAGGATTGAAATACTCCCCTCTTCAAAACACCGCCCCCTCCATGAAAACAAAATCCACCCCTGCCATTCTGTTTGCCCTGCTGCTGCTGACCTCCTCAAACGGCCTGCAGGCCACGGATGTCCCGTCCTCCTCTGCACCGCGCGATGACGCGGGCTGGCTCCAAAAAAAAGGTACCCTTCTCTTTCACGACGCATTCGAGCGGGAGGAAAGCGGCAACGGACTCAAGGGCATTGGAAACGGATGGGAAAGCGCCACCGCCGACCGGGTTCCCCACATCAAGCAAGCCGACCTCGACGGCGGCACCCTCAAAATCGCGAGCGCCACAAAAGAGGCCGGACACGCTGCGCACATTCATCATGACGCCGGTTTCACCGATGGCGGCGCGGTCATTCGATTCCGGTTTCCCGGGCTCCACCCCGACGAATCACTCATGCTCGGCTTTGTCGACCGGGAAACCAAAGGCGTTCACGCCGGGCACCTCTGCTACGCCCGGTTGGAGCAAAACAGCATCACGCTGATGGATTGGAAAACCGGGGTGATGAACCTCCAGATCCGCCAGCAAAGACAGGCCTATCTGGATGATAAAAAGCCGCTGCCAGCGGATTTGGACGCCCTGCTCAAAACCAAGCAGATCACCGTCCCGTGGAAGGCGGATACCGCATGGCAGGAATTGGTCCTCGTCACCGAGGGCGATGAAATGCGCCTGAGTCTGAACGGAAAAGTAGTCGCCCACCACCGCTCGGAGGGTTTCGCGCATCCGGTGAAGCGCTGGTTCAGCTTTCTGGTACCCAGCTCGGTGTGGGTGGATGACGTCAAAGTCTGGAAAACGAAGTAACCTTCGGCCGGAGATAAATCACGG
>JBILWF010000258.1:0-4940 GCA_044370075.1 Chthoniobacteraceae bacterium
CCCGCCCGCCCGGCGGTAACTGCAGTGGTACTCCTCGAAATCAAACAGGGGTGTGCGTTGGTGAAGAACCTGCCGCAGAAGCAATGCAAACGAAGCCTCCGCAGCCTCAAACTCGTATCCAAGCGATTCGAGGCGTTTGACCTCGGCGAGCACGGACTGAACTTCGGGCGAGCCCTTGCGGAGCGGAAATCCCAGCGCCTCGGCACGCGCCAGCACGTTGCTCTGGCCTGACATGTCCGAGATGGAAATCACCCGTTCGTTGCCCACCAGCGCGGGATCGACGTGCTCATAGGTACGCGCCAATTTCTGGACCGCATGCACGTGGAGGCCGCCCTTGTGGGTGAAAGCCGCATCCCCCACGTAGGGAGCGCGGATGTTGCGGGGCACGTTGGCCAGTTCATCCACAAACGCCGACAATTCGCGCAACCCCGTCAAATCAAGTCCGAGATCAATGCCGAGTTTGATCTGTAAGTTGGGCATGACAGTCGTGAGATCGCAATTCCCGACCCGCTCTCCGTATCCGTTGATGGTGCCCTGCACCTGGCAGGCACCCGCTTCGACGGCCGCCAATGCATTCGCAATCCCGAGACCTGCATCGTTATGCGTGTGAATTCCCACCGCAACTCCGAGCGATTCAACCGCCTTGCGGGTAACCTCCCCCACCCATCCCGGAAGACTCCCCCCGTTGGTGTCGCACAACACCACCAGATCCGCGCCCGCATCACGCGCCGCCAGAACTGTCTTGAGCGAGTACTCGGGATCCTCGCGGAAACTGTCAAAAAAGTGCTCCGCATCATAGAGTACCTCGCGGCCCTGTTTTTTAAGGTACGCTACGGTGTCTGAGATCATTGCGAGGTTCTCCTCAAGGGAAACCTGAAACACCTCCAACACATGCAGCGGCCACGTCTTGCCGACGATTGTGACAGCCGGGGTCTGCGCATCCAAAAGCATCTGAACCTGCGGATCCTCCTCCACCCGCACCCTTCCCCGGCGCGTCATGCCGAAGGCCGTGATACGCGCGTGCTTCCACGTGCGCCGCGCCGCCTCCGAGAAAAACGCCGCGTCCTTCGGGTTCGACCCCGGCCACCCGCCCTCGATGTAATGCACCCCGAAAGCATCCAGTTTCTCAGCCACCCGGATCTTGTCCGAAATGCTAAACGAAATCCCGGTTCCCTGGGTCCCGTCCCGGAGGGTGGTATCATAGATGGAAACGGCGGGGTACGACTTCATAGAACCCCTCACCGTACCCGCCATGTGGAAAAGTGCCAAGCCGTCTATGCGGAGTTGTCTCGCCATCCAAATCCATGTTGGATCCCACCCCTCGAGTTCGTTCCCCCTTTCACCGAAGTACCTCCACCCCATGAAATCCGTCCTCTCCCTTACGCTCTCCACCCTCCTCGCTGTATGCGCGCACGGCGCCGAGGAGGGATTTGTCGCCCTCTTTAACGGAACCGATCTTTCCGGATGGGAACAGCACAGCGGCAAAGCCGAGTACCGCGTGGAGGACGGTGCGATCGTTGGAAAGACGGTGTCCAACACCGGCAACTCGTTTTTGTGCACGAAGGAGGCCTTCGGCGATTTCATCCTCGAATTCGAATTCAAGGTGGCGCCCGGGATGAACTCCGGAGTCCAGTTCCGCAGCGAGTTTTTTGAGAAGGAAACCGAAATCAGCGTAGACGGAAAAACCCGCAAGGTGCCAGCAGACCGCGTTTTTGGATATCAATACGAGATCGACCCCTCGGCACGCTCCTACACGGGCGGTGTCTACGACGAAGCGCGGCGCGGGTGGTTGCGCGATTTGAAGGAGAATGAAGAGGCACGCAAGGCCTTCAAGGGGGGCGAATGGAACAAGGCCCGGATCGAATGCAAAGGCGACCACATTCAGACCTTCATTAATGGAGTGAAGGCCGCGGAAATAACCGATTCTCTCACACTAAAAGGCATCATCGGTCTGCAAGTTCACGGCATCGGCAAAAAGGAACCGGGCGAGGAAGTGCGCTGGCGGAACATTCGCATCCGGAAACAGTAGCCCGGGCAAATTCTTGCCGGCAGCGCGGAAGCGGACACTCTGTGCTGCGTTCCGGAGCACGCCCGCAGACCGAAACGGCATCCTTGCACAGATGCCGCTGAAATGATCGCGGCTCCTCGACTCCACTACCCCGGGGTGCGCAGCGCCGGCGCCAACCCGTTTTAAATCGTCGCCGCAGAATAATCCCAGCCTTTGCGCACCGTGGCGCGCTTGAGCAGCGCATTCGCTTCCGCATGATCCTTGAATCGCTGCTCGGTCGTGAGCCATTCCAAACGCTGGCCGGGCAGTAGTGCGGCGATATTTCCAATTAAGCCTAGGCGCGTCAGGGGAACCGCATACTCAAAGTTCGCGCCGCATTGCCTGTGTTGCTCGATGGCACGCACCAGTTCCAACTGGGGCGTGGCCACCGTGGCCCGTTCAAGGAAGCGCGCGGGCTTTTTATCGTTTAGCCACGCCTCATGGCGCTCCGCGGGCAGGATGCGCGGATTACTTGAGTTGTCTCCGGAACAGATCAACTTCCCTTCCTCTCCAAGGTAGAGACACCCCCCCTTCATCTTGTCCCAGTCCATGCTGGGATCAAGTTCCTGAGGCCGCTCCGGTTTGCGCCCTCCATCATACCACACGAGCTTTACGTCCCCGAAGATGGGGCTTTTGAAAAAACACTGAATGGTGCTCGCGGCGGGAAAAGTCTTTGCAGTTGCGTCCTCGACCTCCGCCTCCGCCCGATAGGGATCGCCCAACTCACAGGCCCAGAAGGGACCGTCCAACAAATGACATCCCATGTCCCCCATCGCCCCCGCGCCGTATTCGCGGTGACAACGCCAGGAAAACGGATGCAGCCCCGGGACGTATTCCGTCGAAGGACACTGCGCGAGCCACGCCTCCCAATTCAGGGAATCCGGCGCGGGCGTGGGCACCATGGCACTCGCAGCGCGCGTTCCCTGCGGCCAGATCGGGCGGTTGGTCCACACATGGATCTCCTTCACGCGCCCGATCGCGCCCTGAGAGAGCCATTCCTTCAACAACCGGATTCCCTCAACGAGGTGACCCTGATTGCCCATGTTGGTGAGCACCTGTTTTTTACGCGATGCTTCCAGCAGTTGGTTCGCCTCCCAGATGCGATTGGTCAGCGGCTTTTGCACGCACACGTGTTTGCCGTGCTTGAGCGCCTCCATCGCCGCGGGGAAATGCGCGTGATCCGGAGTGGAGACAGTGACCCCGTCCAGGGCATTTCCCATGGCTTGGAACATCTCCCGAAAATCCTCGAAAACACGCGCGTTTGGGTAAACTGCCTGCGCCCGCTGCAACCGCACACGGTCTACATCGCACAGCGCCACAATCTCCGCGCCCTCTGCCGCCTTGGCCAAGTCGGTCTTGCCTTTGCCCTCCACGCCGATGCCTCCAAACTGCACTTTCTTGGGCCCCTGTCCCAAAATCAGGTTGGGAAAAAAGAGGGTTCCTGAGGCGAATGCGGAGACTTTCAAAAAGTCCCGCCGGGGTAGCGTGTTTTTCCAGCGCATAAAGGGGGGTGTTCGAAACTGCAGCAGGGTTGAAGGCCTTATGCTCGAAAAACCGCGCCCCGCGTCAACCTTCGAACCGGCAGGGAGGGCGGGACCCGCTTTTCTGCGAAAGCACTTTTCCGGGATGAAATGCCGGGATCTTGACAACGCCGCGTGATCGATCTCTGCTGCGCGCCGTGTTTCGCCCCGCACACGTCCTTGCAATCCTTGCCGCCCTGCAGATCTTGGGCGGGCACTGGGTCGTCGTGCAAAGTGTGGCTTGGATGGGCATGCTGGCGGAGTACTCCCAGGAGGGAACGTGGACGGAGGCGGTATCCAAGACCTTCGACGGAAAACATCCGTGCAAACTGTGTTCCGCCGTCCAGCGCGGAAGCGGCGAGGAGAAGTCCCCCAAATCCCCGGCGGCCACAGCGAAATGGGAGGCCGTTCTGGACGAGTTACTTCTAATAGGAAAACCGGATTTCACGGTGGCCGACCGCAGCGTCCTCACGCTGCGTGCCCCTGCTCGAAACGAGGCTCCGGGGGTTCCCCCCCCACGGATTTAGGGCCGGACCGAACACAGGAACTTTGCGTTCCTGTGCGCACACACTCGGGACACCTCCGCGCCGGAGCGCGCGTCGGAGTGTGACTCGGACCATGCCGCTGAGCGCGGCGCCCGGTGTTCCGCGGACACGCATTCCCGCTCCGGGACACCACAGAGCCCTCAATCCAAATTTTTTGTCGTGAATTTTTCCCGCCCCATCCTGCTGACTGTCCCCCTGGCCGCAGCAGTGGCAATTGCATACGCGCATCAACCGGATTCCACCGCACCGTACGCATCGGAATCCCAGAACGAAACTCCCACCGACACCCTGCCTCCGGTTGTTGTCACTGCGATTCGCGAAGAACAACCCCTCGGACAGGTGCCCGCATCGGTGGGCGTTCTCAAGCTCCAAACCATCCGCTTTGCCGCCCCCTCGCACGCCCAGCAACTGCTCGGGCAGGTGCCCGGTGTCGCCCTGTCGGCAACCAATGGCGAGGGACATACCACAGCCATCCGGCAACCGTTCTCCACCTCGCCGCTTTACCTTTTTTTGGAGGACGGAATCCCCGTGCGCCCCACGGGCTTCTTCAATCACAACGCGCTGTATGAACTCAACATTCCCCAGGCGGGCGGCGTCGAAGTCATCCGCGGACCTGGATCGGCATTGTACGGCTCGGACGGGATCGGGGGCATTGTCAACGTGCTCTCGGCGCGTCCCGGCGAGCGGCCCGAACTGACGCTCAACAGCGAGGGGGGGAGTTTCGGATGGTTTCGTTTTCTGGGCTCTGCGCAAACCGGTCAAACCCGCCTCGGGAAGGCGCGTTTAGACATTAACACAACCCACTCGGACGGATGGCGCAGACAGACG
>JBILWF010000259.1:0-4938 GCA_044370075.1 Chthoniobacteraceae bacterium
GCTCAACCCGAGTCGGTGCAGGGTTACCGGATTGATCCGCTGACGGGCCGCGCTGCGCCGCACACATTAAAACGTGCCGTTTTCGAAAAATCTGCATCCGATCCAGGCCCGACAGTCACTGGGGACTACGACGCCACGGGGCGGGTGCTCCTTCCCGACGTGTACGCGCCGTGGCTTTCGAGCGGGATGAATTCGCTGGGCGCGGAGGTGGTTCTCCGGGACGCTGCCGCTACTTTGGAGGTGCTCGAACCGGTGGGGGGGACGGTGTTCTTTCTCGATCCGGATCTGCCGCGGGAAAACCAGACGCTGGAGCTGCGGGTCTCCGGCGTCGGGCGGGGGAAAATCGAATGGGAATGCGCGACTGCCCCCGTTGTGCACCGCGCGGGGCAACCGCGGTTGGAGTTGCGCGAAGGGATTCACGTGGTGCGGGCGCGGGAGGTGGGAACTGGCCGGTGGGCGGAGACGCAGGTGGAGGTCCGCCCGCTCTGAGAGATGCGGCTGCGGGGTGTCTTTGTCGGGGAGAGCTTGTAAGGTTGACGCGCGGCGCCCGCAGCCTGTTTAGTTTAATTCTGGTTTCCCCAAGCGAATAACAATCCATCTATCGTATCATGATCAAAATTGGCATTAATGGTTTCGGGCGCATCGGCCGCCTCGTGTTTCGGGCAATTTGCGACCAGGGGTTGCTCGGCAAGGAAATCGACGTCGTCGCAGTCAACGATTTGGTTCCCGCGGACAATCTCGCGTATCTGGTGAAGTACGACTCCATTCAGGGCCGCTTCGCCGGGGAAGTCTCCAGTGCCAAGAGTGCTCCCGATGTGGCCGAGGATGATGTGTTGGTGGTGGATGGTCACCGCATACAGTGTCTGGCGGTGAAGGAAGGTCCGGCTGCGCTTCCGTGGAAGGCACTGGGAGTCGACTATGTTATTGAATCCACCGGACTCTTCACCGAGGCAGAGAAAGCCAGAGGCCACATTCAGGCGGGCGCAAAAAAGGTGATCATTTCTGCGCCGGCCAAGGGCGAAGACATCACGATCGTCATGGGCGTTAACCACGACAAGTACGACGCCGCTGCGCACCACATCATCTCCAATGCGAGCTGCACCACCAACTGCCTGGCGCCCGTCGTCCACGTGCTGCTCAAGGAAGGCTTCGGCATCGCAGAAGGTTTGATGACCACCGTGCACTCTTACACCGCCACGCAGAAAACCGTGGACGGTCCATCCAAGAAAGATTGGAAGGGTGGACGTTCCGCTGCGATCAACATCATCCCGAGCGCCACGGGCGCCGCAAAGGCCGTGGGGTTGGCCATTCCCGAGGTGAAGGGCAAGCTCACCGGGATGGCGTTCCGCGTGCCAACGCCAACCGTCTCGGTCGTCGACCTCACCGTGAAGACGGAAAAGGCCACTTCGTACAAAGAAATCTGCGCCGCGATGAAGCGCGCCTCCGAGACCTACATGAAGGGCATCCTCGCGTACACCGAAGACGAAGTGGTCTCGTCGGACTTTATCCACGACCGGAGTTCCTCCATTTTTGACGGAGGCTCGGGTATTGAGCTCAACAGCAATTTCTTCAAGCTCGTGAGTTGGTACGACAACGAGTGGGGGTATTCCAACCGCTGCGTGGACTTGGTACGTTACATCGCCGGCAAGTAGTTCGCCTCCTGTCCCTGCCCGCCCTCGTTTTTTCCGGGGGCGGGCTTTTTACCCGGGTTCTCGCGGTGCCCACCGCCTCCTCTCTGACGGTCCCTAACTCATCACTCACCAACTTTTTCCCACCATGTCCAAGCTCTCCGTTCGTGATCTCGCGCTTCAAGGAAAGCGCGTTTTGTTGCGTGTCGATTTTAACGTGCCCACTGAGGAAAAAGACGGGCTTATCCGGATCACCGATGACACCCGGATCCGTGAAAGCCTCCCAACTCTCGAGTTGCTTCGGAAGGCGGATGCGAAGGTGATTGTGATGGCGCACTTTGGTCGTCCCAAGGGCACCGTGAATCTCAAGTATACCCTCAGGCCGGTTGCGGAGTACTTGTCCAGGATTCTGGGCGAGGAGGTGCTCTTCTCGAGCGAGGTGACTGGCGGCGTTCCCGCGGGTTTGATTGCCGGGATGAACAATGGGCAGGTGCTCCTGCTCGAGAACGTGCGGTTTCATGAGGGGGAAGAATCCAATAACGCTGAATTCTCCAAGGCGCTTGCCTCCCTGGGAGACGTCTACGTGAACGACGCATTCGGTGCGGCGCACCGCGCGCATGCCTCAACGGCGGGCATTGCGGCCTATGTTCCGCAGGCGGCCATGGGACTGCTGATGGAACGTGAACTTCAGTATCTCCAGGGCGAATTGCGCGATCCCGCGCGTCCGTTTGTGGTGATCCTCGGGGGCTCGAAAGTCTCGGACAAAATCGGCGTCATCAAGGCGCTGATGGAAAAGGCCAACACTTTTCTTATCGGGGGCGCGATGGCCTACACATTCTTCCGGGCGTTGGGCATCTCCACCGGAAAAAGCCGCGTGGAGGCTGACAAAGTCGATCTGGCCTCGGAAATCCTCAGCCTCGCTAAAACCAAGGGAGTGCGTTTTCTGCTGCCCGTGGATAACATGGAGACTCAGGAAATCAGCGCCACGGCGCAACCCCGTTCCACCGGGCTGGTTTCCCCCGAGAAAGGAATCACTGACGGCTGGGAGGCCGTCGATATCGGCCCGGAGACAGTGGCCCGTTACCGGCAGGAAATCGCTGCGGCCAAGACCATTTTGTGGAACGGACCCCTTGGCATCTTCGAGTTGCCACCCTTTGCAAACGGCACCCGTTCGATTGCCGAAGCGGTGGCTGCGTCTTCGGCGGTGTCAATCATTGGCGGCGGGGATTCAGTAACTGCAGTCAAACAGTTTGGACTCGGCGAGAAGGTTTCCTTCTGCTCGACTGGCGGCGGGGCCTCACTCGAACTCCTCGAAGGCAAAGTGCTTCCGGGAGTTGCCGCGCTTTCCGAAAAAAACTAGGCGTCAGTGGCTGGGCTCTCCGGTGTTCCGGGAAGCAGGCCTCGGAACGCCCCACGGCAGTCAAAACCCACCCTTCGCATGCGTAAAAAAATCGTAGCAGCCAACTGGAAGATGAACATGACGGTCGGCGAAGCCGGCGCTTACATGGATACGTTCCTTCACGAACTGGGAGCGGACAGCCCTGTGGAGGTTGTGATAGTTCCTCCATTTACGGCGCTTGCTAAAGTGTCCGAGATTCTCAGCAAAGCCCAGCAGGCGAAGCTCGGCGCGCAAAACATGCACTGGGAAAAATCGGGGGCTTTCACGGGCGAAGTGAGCGCGCAAATGCTCCGAGACCTGTACGTGCGCTACGTGGTGCTGGGACACAGCGAGCGGCGCACGCTTTTTGGCGAGACGGATGAGATCGTGAACAAAAAGGCGCGCTCTGCAATCGACGCTGCCCTGCGTCCAATCGTGTGCATTGGTGAAACGTTGGAGGAACGCGATGGGGACCGCGTTGAGGAGGTGCTCGAGCGACAGATCCGAGGCAGCCTAGCGGGTTTTACCCCAAAGGAACTTTCCGACACTGTGCTGGCTTATGAACCGGTCTGGGCTATCGGCACCGGCCGTACGGCGACTCCAGCCCAGGCGCAGGCGGCCCACGCCTTTATCCGTTCCAAACTGGCGGAGATTTGGGACGCCGCCTCGGCGGAAAAGGTGCGCATCCAATACGGAGGCAGCGTCAAACCTCAAAATGCGGCCGAGTTGATGACCGAACCCGATATCGACGGTGCGTTGGTGGGGGGGGCCAGCCTCGATCCGCGTGCGTTTGCGGAGATCGTCAAAGCGGGTGCGCGCTAAACGCGGTGCATCGCGCCACCGGTGGACGTTTTTCGCGCCATGCCGGTAAGTGACCCGCTCGGCGAGCGCGCGCGGCTCACCTTCCGGTCCGAGCGCATACGTTCGTTTTTTTCCGGGGCCCTGGAACCGGCCTTCGGTACGTTTTTGCTGCTCATAGCGGTTCGCCATTTTCACGCAGCCCCCTCCCAAAAGGCGTGGTTGGTGGCGGGTCCCAGTATCGGGCTCATGCTTGGAGCCGTGGTGGTTTCGCTCGTGAGCGCGCTGCGGTGGCGCGCGGCGCGGGCCGTTGCCGCGGTGTCCGCCCTGGGGGCGCTCTTGCTCGCCGGCGCGGCGTTGGCCACGAACGCGGACATCTTTGTCTGGACGGCTATGTGCGCGGGAATGTGCACCACGTGCGCAACCCCGCTTATGACGCAGGTCTACCAGGACAATTATCCCGCTCCCCAGCGAGGCAGATTGTTTTCACGTGCTTTTGTTATCCGCATCGCCTGCGCGACGATTGCCAGTTTTGGAATTGGCCGGTGGATGACCGCTTTTGACGAAAGTGCCTCCGCGGTGGTGCTGGCGTTCGCCATTTGCGCCGCGGGGTCTGCTCTGTGCTGGGCATCCGTTCCGTCCGAGCCGCTGCAGCCATCCAGCCTCAACCGCTACCCTTTCCGGGGACTGCAATGCGTGGTCGAGGACGGCGCATTCCGGCGCACTTTGATCTCCTGGATGCTTATGGGCGTGGGCAATCTCATCATGCTGCCACTGCGGGTGGAACTGTTGGCACGTCCGCAGCCCTGCGGCATTTGGACTGCGGCGGAAATCGCCCTTCTCACGGCCGTGATCCCCAATCTCGCTCGGATTTGTACGAGCCGGTTTTGGGGGTGGGCTTTTGACCGAATGGATTTTTTTACGCTTCGCGGCGTCCTCAACGGCGGGTTTGCCCTCGCGATCCTCGCTTTCTTTTCCGGTGATTCCTTCGCATGGATGGTCGCGGGGGCCGTGTTGTACGGGATCGCAGGGGCCGGGGGGGATGTGGTATGGTCGCTGTGGGTGACCAAACTGGCCTCGCCCGAAAAGGTTGCAGATTACATGTCGATTCATACGCTTTTTACCGGAATCCGG
>JBILWF010000684.1:0-4936 GCA_044370075.1 Chthoniobacteraceae bacterium
CGTGTCGGGAGTTTCCAGTGGTATGCGGGTGGAAATGGGCACCGTGCGCCTGTCAGGCGGCGGGCTCATGACATCGGCGGTGAACTGGACGCTGCGTGGAGCAGCCAGCTCGCTGCTGGAGGTGGATGATCGGGGTGCGGCCATAGCCAATCGTTTGGGAGGTGGTACATTAAGCTTCCGCAGTGGCGTGTTTCGTTACATCGCCAACGGCAGCGTAAGTTCCAGCGAAACACTCGGAACTCTGGATGTGAACAACGGGAGCGTGAACATTGAAATGCTCAACACCGGTGTGGCGGCGGGCACGCTGACCTTTTCCAGTTTAGCCAACCACGGTCTGAGTGGAGGTTTCTTAACCTTCCGAAGTCCGACTTCGATTTATGGGACTCCGCAAAACCGAGTGTTGTTTACCGCGGCGCCCTCTCTCACCAACGGGATCATTCCGTCGAGTGCTGTCGTGGATTCCGGCGGCACGAATCTCCTCACCTACGGGGCTAATGGAATTTCCGCTTACACGGGTTATGTAGTCAACAGCGGTCAGGGGACGGCGGGAACGGTTTCCATGTCCCCGGTTGGCATGAACGCTCTTTCCGGCAGCGGGGTGGAAAATGTGAAGCTCACGGGTGTCACCACGGCGGTAAATAACCCGGGGCGCGCCGGGTTGACCATGAACGCGCTCCTGATGACTGGAACGGCGGGCTTTGAACTGCCGACTTCCGGGGGTGAACAGTTGAATCTGGGCGCGAGGATCCTCGTCGCTACGGGCTCTGCGTTGACTTTCGGAAATGCCGCACTCGCGCAACATGGTGCGGCTCCCTTGGTGACCATTTCGAGCGGCAACGGCACGAGTTTTTATGTGGATTCTGGAGCGACTCTCGCATGGAACGCGACGCTCATGCAGAGGGTGGGTAATCTAGCAAAAGCCGGCGGAGGACTCTGGAGCCTCAACGCCAAACAGTACTTGAATACCGGTAACCACTTTTTTGTTCATGGCGGCGAGGTGCGGCTTGACGGAGGTGACAACACGCTTTGGCAGGGAAAAACCGGCGCAAACATGGTTCTTAGCGATGGCGCGATCTTGAATTTAAACGGGAACAGCCAGTTGCTCGGGCAGCTTTACAGCCAGTATACCAGCGGCGTGCAGCGGGAGCTCACCGGGGGCACGATTACCTCGGCAACGCCGGTCCTGTTTGCCGCCTCGGGTATCCAGACTTTCGGCGGCCGGATTACGGGGGCGCTTTCGTTTTTAAAAACAACAACGGGGAGCGGCGGAGACTCTTTCTTGCTCTCCGACAACGACTACACGGGTACAACGCTGGTGAATTCGGGTCAGCTCATGCTGCGCGATTCGGGTCGGTTGAGCCGAACTTCCGCAATCGATGTAAACTACGCCTCTCTCGATCTGCGAGGATCCGCGAGCGTTCGGAACAGCTCTGACCGCATTAACGATGCCGCGGTTCTCACATTACGGGGAGCCGTCCTTGCAATGACAGGTCAGGCGGGAGACAAGGAGACGCGGGAGGTTTTTGGCGATGTTCGTATCGCCGAGGGCAACAACTTCATATTTGCCTCCGGGGGAGGCTCCACGGAGATGCTCATGAATCTGGGGCGTACTGCGGATTCGACCGGCGTCGCCTTTTTCACAAACCAAACCTCCGGAGTATGGATCAATCCTCAGCTTGCCGGCGGGTCGCGGGTCTTATTAACCGACCCCGTTTTGAAAAATAACATTCTGGGTCCGTGGGCGGTTTGGAAGGGGGACTTTGTGACGTACGTGCCGCAACTCGGAGTGGGGCCATTGAATTTCGGCTTCTCCGGATTCCCCGGGTATTCCTCCACCAACCTGCTCACGGCCTCTGGAACGGACAATGTAAAGGTCTCAAGCCTCGCGACACCCTTGGTTTTGAACGCGGGTACTTCGGTGTACACGCTGAATATCTCGAACCCGACCGTGGGTGGTTCCCTCAACCTGGCGGGTAACACGCTCAACATTGCGGGGGGCGGTTTGATCGTTGCGCCTTGGACGGATAATTTTTCCTTTCCCATATTTGGCGGAACGGTGACGTCGGGGACCGGCGGCATCCCCTCCGACCTATACGTGCACTTGCTCAGTTACGGGGGCACGAACCGGCGGGCGAATTTCAGCAGTTCTTTTGCTGACAACGCGGGCGGGCCGCTGCGGCTCATTGTCAGCAGTCCCAATTCGCCCGGAACTTCGGTATTCACGGTCCTCTCAGGGGCCAACTTTCACACCGGGGGGAGTGTCATCAACGGGGGCAGCGTTCTCCTGGACGTGCCCGCCGCGGATGGAGTGTCCGCGGTGGCTGTTCCTGCGCATGCGACCGATCCGAAGTCCACGCTGGTGTTGGCGGGGGGCAGCGTACAACTCGCGGGGTCCTTGCAGATTGCCACTTCGGCGGTGCCCACGCTCAAAGGCTCTTCGGTTTTGAATTTGAACGGTTTTTACCAACCGCTCGCGGGACTTAATTTTGTGAACGAAGGAGGCTACGCGCCCGTGTTTAAGGCCGGAGACGGCGTCGCGGTCGCGGGTGGGAGCATTGTGGCTGGGGATCCCACGCTTACATTATCTTCCACCGTGGGCTTGCGGGTGGGCCAACCGGTCAGCGGTGCGGGAATCTCCGCGGGCAGCTTCATCCGGCAGATTGTGAACGGCACCACGGTAATCCTTTCGCGGAATGGTTCCTCAACCGTCAGCGGCACGGTGATGACCATCGGGGGCGTCGCAACCTTTTCCGGAACGATTCAAGCGGTCTCCAGCAATCTTGGGGCCGCCGCGATTGCCTCAGGCGGCGCGCTCGATTTAAACGGCCAGACGCAGGTGTTCGACATCGCGCCGGTGAGCGCGCTGGGGAATGCCAACATCGCACCGATCATGCACTCATTGAGTGTCGATGCCCCGGTGTTGGATTCTGCGGGTGCAGGAGCGGGTCTCTTGAAGAGGGGTGCTGGGCTTTTAAGGTTGAGCAATGAAGCAAACACTTTCCGCGGCGGTGTCCAGGTGCAGGCGGGAGGCTTGGTGATTGCCGCCGACAGTACGCCCGCGGCGGTCGGCGGCGGGAGTCTGCAGACCGGTCCGCTGGGCACAGGCTTGCTGACCATGGGCACCGGGGCCGGCTCCAGCACACGCCTTGTGGCTGACGGTGCGACTCGCACGCTTCTCAACGACTATGCGTTCGCGGGTGCGGTCACCCTCGCGGGGACAAGTTCGGTGACACTCAACGGCACCACCACGCTGCCTGCGGGACAAACGCTTGTCACCGTCGATACACCGTTGGCGACCCTCACTCTCGGGGGAGTGATCTCCGGTGCCGATCAAACCGCGGCTTTGGTAAAAAACGGGTTGGGCACTTTGGCACTCACGAACAACAACCTTTTTGCCGGTGGCGTGCGCTTGGAGGCAGGCAGCCTCGTGCTGGGTGGTCTCGCGTCTTCGGCGAATCCGACGCCGCTCGGAGGCGGCACCATCACGCTGGGCATGGCGGGATTGCTTTCCCTGGTGAACAGCGGTTCTGCGAGCAATTCGTCGATTGTGTACAACCGTCCCGTGGTGGTGAGCAGCAGCGCTGCGGCGGCGAATTTGCAAATCGGTCCCTTCGGTGCCGCAACCAGCAACAACACGATTCAGTTGGCTTCCGTGAGCATGGCCGGGGGCCAAATTCTCAATCTGACAGCCAGCTCGGGTTATTCGCTGAAGATATCTTCGTTTGTTTCTTCCGGGGACGCTCCGGTACTGGTCAATCCGGGGTCGGGAGCTTCGGTGACGATTTCGAAAATGGGTGGCGGGCTGAGGCCGATTAACATCGGTCAAGGGCAACTGATTTTGCCGCCTTGGGTGAATATTCTGAGTCCTCCTTCGCAGATCCTCGCCGCGGGGGCTTCGGTTCTGCTGAATGGCACCGCTGCGGGATCGGGAATGCTGGTGTACAAGTGGTATCGTGACGGCATTGAGGTGGCGGGAGCCAACACCTCGACCTTGGGGTTGCCGTCGGTGGGGGTGGGGGATTCCGGCGAATATCGCCTCGAGGTTTTGGATACGGTGGGGAGTGATGTTTCCTTTCCGGTGCGAATCAACGTGTTGGGGATTACGAGCGAGCCGGCGGGGCTGACACTCGCGTTTGGGGGCAGTGGGACTTTGGCGGTTGGCGCGACAGCTGGGACGGTTCCCGTTGGGTACCAGTGGCTGCGCAACGGGCAGCCGATCGCGGGGGCCACCGCGTCTGCGTTGTCTTTCGAGGGAGCGACGCCAGCGGATGCGGGCACGTATGCCGTACAGGTGAGCGCCGGGAGCGTGCAGGTGGTGAGTGCCGCAGTTAGCGTGAGTGTGGGCTTGCCGTCGCTCGCGGTGCACGGGATGGAACCGCTCGAGCAGGTTCGGGCGCTGGGGCAGCCTGTGGTGGTGAGCGGGAGTGTGAGCACTGCGGGGGCCGTGAGTTACCGTTGGTTGCACGATGGGGTGCCGGTGCCCGGAGTAAACACGCGAGTACTGAGTCTGCCTGCGGCGACTTTTGCCGATGCGGGAGAGTATGTGTTGGAGGTCACCAATGAGGCGGGAGCGTCCGCGACGTCGTTGCCTGCGCGGGTGAATGTGCTTGGGATCACGGGTGAACCCGTAGGATTGTTGCTGGCGTATGGAGGGAGCGGTTCGTTGGTGGTGGGCGCGACTGCCGGGACGGCGCCGGTGGGGTACCAGTGGTTGCGCAACGGGCAGGCTGTGGCGGGCGGTACAGGGCCGGTATTCGCGGTGAAAGGAGCGACGCTGGCGGACGTTGGCACGTACGCGGTGCGCGTGAGTGCCGGGACAGTGCAGGTGGTGAGTGCGGCTGTAGGAGTGAGTGTGGGTGTGCCGCTGCCTGTGGTGAATGCGCTGCAACCGCTCACGCAGGTGCGCGCGGTGGGGCAGCCTGTGGTGTTGAGCGGG
>JBILWF010000261.1:0-4926 GCA_044370075.1 Chthoniobacteraceae bacterium
CAAGAACTGGTGGACCAAAACAAACAGGTGGTGGAGGGAATTCTGGAGGTGAACGTGGAGGTGGTTTGGAGTTCCGGTGGGGAGCGGTGCTCCAAGAGGTTGAAATTTTATGCGAATCCATCCGCCCTTTAACGCAGGGTCCGGGCGGCGGGCTGGGGGGGGGCGTGCCCGGGGTGGGTTCACGCTGCTCGAAATCATGGTGGGCGTCGCGGTCATCGGGCTCATTGTGATCTCGATGTACCGGTTGGTAGAGGCCCAGCTCATGGCGCTGCAGGTTTCCCGCGAAACGCAGATCCGCACCCTTCAGATGGAGGGCCTCACCGCCTATGTGCGTTCCGTTTTGGCGGGGCTTCCTTTGCGGCAGAACGAATGTTTCCGGGGCATTTCCCACCAGTTCGGGATGGCGCCCGCCGACGAACTTCAGTGGATTGCGCGCCCGGGGCTTTCCCTCCTGAGTGCAGCGGCCCCGGAGGAGGATTTCGCGCTGACGCTCACCGTGCAGCCCTCCCAGTCCAACGCGCGGCAGCAGGACTTGGGAATCCGGCGCCGGCAGGCCAGCCAGCCGGAATCCACCTACGAGTGGATCGTTCTGCTGCCCAACGTAATGGGGTTACAGTTTATGTATTTTCATCCCGCGCTGGGCACCTGGTTGGAGCGCTGGGAGGACGGCACGGCCCGTCCGGCTCTGGTGCGGATGCGGGTGTGGCGGGACGCCGGGGAGGAACCCTACGAGGTGGTCTTGCCTGTTCCCTCTTACAGGATTCAATAGAGGCTCTCCATGTCCGTTCCCGCCCTATTTTCCTCCCGCGAGTGCGCCCCAGCGGCGCGGGGGCACGTGCGCTCGTGCGTTGCGGAAGCGGGTTCCGCGCTTCTGGCGACTTTTTGGGCGATTATGGTGCTGAGTATGGCGGTGGCTGGGTGGTACGTGTGGTTGCAGGAGCGGTTGCGGATTCACGGGGAAGCCACACTGGCCACGGAGGCGCTGGCGATGGCGCACTCGGGTATTGCGGTGGCGCTTAATCCCAAGGTGGACCGGTTTAGTTCTCTGTTGGAGGGGCAGTTGGGACCGGAACTTGGATACCATGTGGAAGTTCAAAGCGAGGGAGGGCGCATCAATCTGGCCTGGATTCTCACGGGGGAGGATCCGCGGCGTTTGGCGGTTTTCAAACAGTGGCTTGAATGGGTGGTTGGCCTCGACCTGATGACCCGGGACCGTCTGATGGATTGTCTGCTCGATTACGTCGACACGGACAACGTGGCCCGTCTTAACGGATTGGAGGACAAGGGGGACTACCACCCCTCAAACCGCATGATCCAGTCCCTGGACGAACTCAAGCGCATCCCGGGTTTGGAGCCGCTGCTGGCGTTTCCCGGGTGGCGGGACTGGTTTACGCTGGAGAGCTCCGGCCCGTTCGACTTGGTGGAGGCGCCCGAGGACATTTTGCGGTATCTTCCCGGCATGAACGAAGGGATCATCCAGCGCTGGGTTCAGGTGCGTGCCGGGGCGGATCAGACCCACCACACCGAGGATGATCCGCGCTTTGCGAGCGCCGAGCAGGTGCGGATTGCCCTGGGCATGGATCCCAAGAGCTGGGAGCGGCTGGCGCCCTTAATCACCGTGAATGAGGCGACCACGCGTATTCTGGCGGAAGGGTTCAGCGGAAAAGTCGTTCGACAAGTGCAGGTGGTTGTACGAAAAGGCACGGGGAAAACACAGATTCGTTCTTGGATCGAATGAAGAAACGCCTGGCCTCCACCTCAGCCCAACTCTTCCCTGACGCCAACGGGTGGGTTGTGCGTGCCGGCGAACAGCGTGTGCGCGCGGCGAGCGTTGCGGAAGTGGTGGCGATGCTGCCCAAAAACCTGCGACTGGAGGTGTGGTTGCCAACGCGGTTGTTGGTTTCCGAGCGGCTTACTTTGCCGCCGGCCCCCCGCGATGAGCTGGTGGCCATGGCCCAAATCCAGCTTGAAAAGTTGCTTCCGTATTCCGCCGACGAGTTTGTTTTTGATCTGGAGGAAGTGGATCAGAATGACGAGGGCGCTCGGGTTCTTGCGCTGGCGGTCCCGTTCCCGGCCCTAGCGCAGTGGGCGGCGCCGGTGCGCGAGGCTCAGGCAGGTCCGGCCGCCGTGGGGGTTTTTGCGATGCAACTGGCCCGCGGCCTGACCTCGCCGGGAACCAGCCTGGTGCTTTGGGGGGAGGAGGGTGGCGTTTTTGTTCTACTGTGCGAAGGGGGGCGTTTGCTTTGGTTGGATTCCCTATCGCTGCCCGCCGTACTCCCTGCTTCGGAGCGGGAGGCGGCGGTCGCCGAGCTGTTGCGCATTTTGTTGGGGGCAGAGCTGGCCGGGGCATCCAACGGGCGCATCGAACGGGCACATTGCGGCCTTTCGGAATGGGAAGCGGCTCTGACGACGGCCTTGCCCGGCGTGCCGGTCAAGGGGGGTGAACCGGTTGCGGCCGGAGAGACGGCGGGGAGCTGGATGCCTGTCCAGTGGACTGCCGAGACGACCAAGCAGCAGCGCAAGGAGGCGTGGAAGGATCGGCTCCAACTGGGGGCCTTGGTTTACATGGGGCTGCTCGCCGCGGGCTTCGGTTGGTTGGCGCTGCAAAAGGCGCGCCTGAGCAAACTTGACCGGGAAATCCAAGAGCTCCAGCCCAGGGTGGAGGTCTCCAAGTCGCGGCAGGTTCGCTGGAAAGCCTTGGAGGCGGCGGTGGATCCCTCGCGCTATTTAATTGAAATCTTGCATCAAGTTTCAAAAGGCATTGAGGCTTCCGATATCCGAATCACCGAGTTTCGGATGAATGACCGCGAGTTTTCCTTCCAAGCGGAGGCGGCCACGTACGCCCAAGCCACGGAGTATGTCGCCCGGCTCAAACGAGACTCCGGTCTGTCCGCATTTAAGCTGGACTCGCCCAATCCCAAAATTCTGGCCAACAACGAACGGGCTCAGTTTCAAGTCACCGGAAAAACCGTGGCCGCCGGCCCCACCAAAAGATGACCCTCGATACCCTTTCTCCCAGTGAAAAGCGGCTCGCTGCCATCTTGGGCGCGGTTCTTGCCATTGCCGTGAATTTGGTCGTGGCGCGTTTTTTCGTTACCAACTACCGCCGGATCCGGGAGCAGGCGGTGGAAAAAACCGCCCAGCGCGACAGTCTGGCGGCCCTCGCGGAAAGCGCGGACCGCTGGGAGAAACGGGCGGATTGGTTGAAGGGCAAACAGCCCAAATTGGAAAGCGAGTCCGCGGCGGGAACGGATTTGCTTGGCCAAGTCAAAACGCTGGCGGCCACACATCAGGTGACTCTCTCCAAGGCGCAACCCGGGGTTGCCCGTACCGATTCCATGGGAATCACCGCGATTCCTGTACAGTTCGCGGTGAAGGGGTCCTGGAAACATGTGTGCGAGTTTTGTATGCAGCTTCAGGCTCCGGAAAAGTTTCTGGTCTTTCAGGACGCCCGTTTGCGCGTGGATGCGCAGGACGCCACGCAGTTGGAGGGAGATTTTACCGTGGCAAAATGGTTCGCTTCCAAATGAGTCTCCATCCAGACAAATCTCGAGACTGGGGTGCACTTCCGTGGATCCCGCGGACTCTGCTGGCATGCGCAACCACAGTGCTGCTGGGGTGGGTCGGGTTTCTGTGTACGGCTGCCCTCGCGCAAAACACGGAGGTTCCTGTAAAAGAATCGGGGGCGGATGTGGGGTTGCCCTCCGAAAAACAGTCCGTCGGGGCGAATTCCGGGCCCGCGAGCCCTGCTCCCCAAGGTAACTCTCCAAAAAATTTAGAGAACAAGCCGCCCCGAGCCGATGCTGGTTCACCGCCTGAAATACCCGCCTCCTTCCCGGCATCCCGCTACGCCGACCTGTTGGAAAAATCCCCCTTTGCAATCGCCACGGCCGCTCCGGAAACCGTTGCGCCGGTAGAGAACTTCGCTTCCAACTGGTTTCTTTCGAGTTTTTCCAAAAGCCGCTCCAAAGACGGGGCCGAGGTGTACACGGTTTTTGTGAAGTCCCGGGATTTGTCGACGCGTCTGATGCTTGTGGGAGAAAAGCCCGAAGAAGGCGTTACTCTCGTTGCTGTTGAGGAGGCTCCCAACCGGGCGGAGACGGTGGCGGTTCTGCGCAAGGGCTCGGATGTCGGGCGCGTGAAGTTTGACCAGGCGGCGTTTGCCGCGGCGCCTCCGCCTTCCCCGCCGCGGCCCGGCGCTCCCGGTGCCCCTCCGGGAGCGGTAAACTCGGCGGCGGGGTCCGCTCGTCCGGTGGTTACTCCATCTGCAAGTAAGACTTCCATACCAAGACCGGGTATGAGCGCCCAACCTCGCAGCGGAGTGCCCGCAACGCCTTCCGCCGTGCCCCTCCCCGGAGCTGTTCCACCGCCGGCTCCACCCAACGGATCATCCAGCGCCCAAGACCCTCGGCGCCGGGTACGTCCCATCGAGGCAGCTCCCACCCCACGTTAGGGGTTTCGAGCCCCTCCGCTGCACGAGAGAAAACTCCCGAGCCGCGCGCGGTCGTGTCCGTTCCTTAGTGCGCGCTTTTTTCCCACTCCAGAAGCGCGCCTTGCTCCGTGTGCGGGCTGCGCATCTGCCGAATGGCATCCTTCATGTCCTTGGCCCGGAAAAGCGACGTGCCCGCCACCAGCGTATCCGCCCCGGCCCGGACGCATTGACGCCCGGTTTCCAGCGTAATTCCCCCGTCCACCTGAATCCGAAACGCCACTTCCCTCCGTGCGCGCGCCGCCCGGGCTGCCTGCACCTTTTCAAGCACCTGAGCCAGAAACGGCTGGCCTCCAAATCCTGGCTCCACGGTCATAATCAGCAGCAGATCAATCTCCTCCAGATACGGCTCCACCACGGAAAACGGTGTGGACGGCCGCAGCGACAAACCGCAGGAACATCCGGCTTTGCGGATCTCCCGCAGGGTGGCTTGAACG
>JBILWF010000260.1:0-4926 GCA_044370075.1 Chthoniobacteraceae bacterium
GGCGGCAACCCTTGCCAGCGTGTCAAAGGGGGTGATGAGCACCATTTTCGCGGGTGGAACCGGCTCCCGGGAAAGCGCGCAGGCGGGGCCGCTTCCGAGCGATTCTCCAATCACACACACGGGCACCGTGGGATGACGCCGCTGCAGGCGGCGGAATGCCTCGGAGGCTGCGGCATCAATCGAGGCCCGGGATGGGGAACCGGCGCGGGCTCCGTACCCGGGGTACTCCAGCACGTATAGCGAATCGCCTGCCGGAAGATGATCCAGCACATAGTCCCGGTGCGCAGCCTGCCCGCCATTGCCGTGAAAGAGAAGCCAGACCGTTTCCGGCGCATCCACGGCGCGGCAGAATCCAAGAGGGTCACCGTCCTCCATCCAGGGTTTGAGCCGGGAGGAAACGGAGTTGTGGGAGGGGAAATACAGGAGCCGTCTCTGGAAAATAAAAACCAGAGCACACAGACATGCGTAAAGAACCGTCAGCCGGGCTGCGACAAACCCGAGGGATTTTAGGCCCATGGTTCTTAACGGGAGCCCCGTTAGAGGGTGGCGCGAATGCCAAGCAGGAGCGTCCCGTAGGCGATGCCGGCAAGTGCAGCCGCTTTCCACCGAAGCCCGCTTTTTTGAACCCAGCCGATTGCATCGCGCAGCACGTAGGGAGTGCCGATGAGAAATAGCGCGCCGGTAATCCACACGTAAACCAGCGACACCAGCCAAAGGCGGCCGGATTCGGGCCGCATCCACGCGGCCTCCAGGAGCGGCTCGGCGACAAGCAGCAGCAACATTCCCAGAGCCCGGACCGCGAGAAATTCCCCGACGAATTTGAGCGTCAAAACATAAGCAACAAGCGTGAGGATCAGGAACTTGTTGCGCATCGCGGTGAAGTCGCCGAGGTCCGTGAAGGCCACCAAGCCCGCAAACCATGCGGTGCACACCGTCAAAAGGGCCACCCCGGCCGGGGTGGAGCGCGGAAACGCTTTGAGTTTCTGTTGGAGCGCATCCGGCCACAGCAGCGCGGGTAGATGGGAGAGAACGAGCAGCAACCCCACAAGCAACAGGGCGGTCTCCAGGGTGAGGGAATAGATCATGGGGTAAATGGGGGTTCCGGCAGGGGGCCCAGAGAACTTCAAGCACTCGGCGCGCTCAATCTCAAAAGTCAGTTCGCTGCGCGAATGCGCCCGCCGGCGTGGCAATTCGCCGCACTCCGCAGGTGCGGGTTTTCCGGGCTTTTGCGTTCACGCGAAAAAAAACGCATTTTTTTTAACGTCCATCCAACCGCGCGGTGGATGTGCGGCGATAGTATGTATGGAAACCGGCGCACTGGTGCGTCGAGTCTCCGCGGGCGCGTCGACAGGGGTGGCGACGCGCCCGCTTTTTTTTGCCCGCAAACCGCGCGCAACGTCCCGGGCGGAGCCGCCCCGATACAGTTTCGATTCGGGCGGAGGAGTGACATCTGAGACAATAGTCGAAGGCCCTGAGACTCTTGGCGTAGCGCGGGCGATGCCGCTGCGGCACGCTCGGAAGCCATGGCCCATTCCCCCCGCCGCCCCTCTCCGGGTGGTTCGAAGAACCTTACGCCCGTTCCGAAACCCGTTCTTCACGGATTTTCTGGAAAGCGCTCTGCCGCCGGGCAGGGAGCTGTATCAGTGTGGACCGGCGCAGTGGCGGCTTCTCTTTGCGGCATGGCTCTGTGGATCGCCTCCCAGGCCGAGTCCCGGGCCGCAGATGTCACAGGCGCGGAGGGCATTGCATTTTTTGAGCAAAAGGTCCGTCCGGTTCTGGTGGAACATTGCTACGGATGCCATAGCGCGGAGGCCAAGAAGCTCAAAGGCAATCTCCTGCTGGATTCCAAGGCGGGTTGGCAGAAGGGCGGCGACAGTGGTGCCCCAGCCGTTCTTCCGGGCAAGCCCGATGAAAGCCCCCTGATTCGATTCGTGCAGCACCGCGAACCGGACATGGAGATGCCGCCCAAAAAGCCCAAGCTGTCCGCGACTGTAATTGCCGACCTCGTGGCCTGGGTCAACATGGGCGCCCCGGATCCGCGCGAAGGAACAAAAATCGAGGCGAAACGGGGCGACAAAACGTGGTGGTCACTGCAGCCCAACAAGACCGACCTAGCCTCCACCGGGACAATCGACGATTTTATTGGGACAAAGCTTAGGGAGAAGGGCCTCGACTTCAGCCCGCCCGCGGACCCGCGAACGCTGATCCGCCGCATGACGTATGATCTCCACGGGCTGCCGCCCACCCCGCAGGAGGTGGAGGCGTTTGTCCAGGATTGCGCAACCAACACCCGCGCAACAAAAGACCTTGTTGAGAGGCTCCTGGCCTCGCCCCGCTATGGGGAACACTGGGGCCGCCACTGGCTGGATGTGGTGCGTTTTGGGGAATCCAACGGATTTGAGCGCAACTTCATCATCGACGACCTCTATCCGTTCCGCGACTACGTCATCCGCAGTTTCAACGAGGACAAACCCTTCGACCAGTTCATCATCGAGCATCTCGCGGGGGACGTCGTTGCCAAAGACAGGCCCGGGGTGGAAATCGGCAGCGCGTTTCTCGTCGCAGGCCCCTACGACGACGTGGGAAACCAGGACGTGGTTGCTCAGAAAAACATCCGCGCCGCCACCCTTGACGACATGGTCACGGCCACCAGCGGCGCCTTCCTCGGCCTCAGTCTCAATTGCGCGCGCTGTCACAACCACAAGTTCGATCCCATCCCGGCGGAGGACTACTATCGCGTGCGCGCAGCCTTTGAGGGAGTTACACATGGAAGGCGGGTTGTAGCCACCGCGGAGCAACGCACAGCGTATGCCGCGGCCATGAAACCGCTCACCGCCCGACTCGCAGCTCTCGAGGCCCAAAAGGCGGCCGCCGACAAAGACCTCGACCGGCGTGCACGGGCCGAATTCGCAAAAATGACGTTCTCGCGGCCCCCCGTGGACCGGTTTGGAACCGAGGAGCGGTTCGCGCCCACAGCGGCAAAAATGCTGCGCTTCGTCATTAAGGGATTTTCCTCCGACGGCGATCCCAAGGCGCGCCCGGGCGGCAGGCTCACGGAGTTTCAGGTGTGGAGCGCAGGAGGGGAAAATGTCGCCCTGGCCACGCACGGAACAAAGGCGGCGGGCGAAAAATCGGCCACGGCGGAGGATTTCCCAGAGGCCTACGGGCCGCAGTACTGCATCGATGGAAGGCTGGGGGAGGCGTGGTTTATTGGCACTCCACCGGTGCTTACACTCACCTTTGCGCAGGCGGAGAACGTCGAGCGCATCGTTTTCATTAATTCCCGCGCGACCAAAGGGGAAGAGGAGGACGACAGCAAGGTGCGGGGCGCAACCCCCACCGAGTACGAAGTTCAGGTGTCGATGGAAGGCGGAACCTGGCGCACGGTGGCCACGAGCGCCGGGCGCGAACCGGTGTCGGAGGCGCTCGGCATTGCGTGGGCGCGCCGGGAAATTCTCAGACCGGTGGAAAAGTCCGCGCTACAGGACCTCGAGAAGCAGATCGCCGAAGTCAACGCGGCGATCTCCGGTGTGCCGAAGCTTCCGGAGATCTGGGCCGGGAAGTTTGCGCAGCCGAAGGAAAGGACATTCCTTTTCCGCGGTGGTGATCCCACCAAGCCAGTGGGCGAGGTCCCCGCGGCCTCGCTGAGCGTGCTGGACGGGGTGGCCGCGCCCTACCAGCTGGACGCGGACGCTCCCGAGGGAGAACGCCGCCTTGCACTCGCACGCTGGCTGGTGGGCAAGGACAACCCTCTTCCCCCACGCGTGCTCGCCAACCGCGTATGGCACTACCATTTTGGAACCGGCATTGTGGACACGCCGAGCGACTTCGGATTTCTTGGCAGCAAGCCCACCCACCCGGAACTGCTCGACTATCTGGCTGCGCGGTTGGTTGCAAACGGATGGCGGTTGAAGGCGCTGCACCGCGAAATCCTGCTCTCCAAAACGTACCAACAGGCGGGCGCGTACCGGGCGGATGCGGCGGCGCACGATGGCGCCTCCCGCCTGCTCTGGCGCTTTCCGCCGCGCCGGCTTTCCGCGGAGGAAGTGCGCGACACGCTCCTCGCCGTCGCGGGCGAGTTGAAATTGGATCCGATGGGCGGCCCCGGCTTCCGGCTATACAAGTTCGCGCAAAACAATGTGGCCACGTACTTCCCTCTCGAAAAACACGGGCCGGAGACCTACCGCCGTTCGGTTTACCATCAGAACGCGCGTGCCAGTGTGGTGGATGTGCTGAGCGACTTTGATTTTCCTGACGTGGCCTTTGCGTCGCCGCGCCGGGCCAGCACAACCACGCCGCTGCAGGCCCTCACAATGCTCAACCACAGCTTCACCCTGGACATGGCCGCGGCGTTGGCCGCCCGCATAGATAGAGGGAATGCCGCCGGCGGGGACCCCGTGGCCAGCGCCTATGCGCTGCTCTACCAGCGCAGCCCCACCGAAACAGAACGCAAGGCGGCGGGTGCCTTGATCGCCGCCCATGGGATGCGCGCCTTCTGCCGGGCGCTGCTAAATTCAAACGAACTGCTTTTTCTCGAATGAACACGAGTTTCTCCCTGGATCAGGGCCGCCGCCAGTTTCTGGGGCACATGGGAACGGGGCTCACCGGCGTGGCCCTTTCGCGCCTCTTCGCCGCTGAGAGCGCCCGGCCCCCGGGCACCCACTTTGTGCCGAGGGCCAAACAGGTTTTGCAAATCTTCTGCCCGGGAGCGGCTTCGCACATCGATTTGTGGGAGCACAAACCGATGCTGGAGAAGTTTCATGGAACGCCCCTTCCCGGCGCGGAGACGGAGGTGTCCTTTCAGGGTAAAAACGGCAACCTGATGCGACCGCCTTGGGCCTTTGCGCCCGCCGGCCAGTCCGGCAAACACATCACGTCCATGCTGCCGCACATGGCGCGCCACGTGGATGAGATGGCCTTTCTCCA
>JBILWF010000262.1:0-4915 GCA_044370075.1 Chthoniobacteraceae bacterium
TTCTTGCCGTGAAGGTCGAGAATGAGCGGATGCGGCAGATTGCGGGCGCCATTGAGGAGGGTGCCAAGGCATATCTCAACCGGCAGTTGCGCTCCATCAGCATCATCGCGGCGGTGCTCTTCGGCATCTTGTGCTGGAAGCCGGGAATCTCCTCGGCGCTAGGCTTTCTGGTGGGAGCGGTGTGCTCGCTGGCGGCCGGTTTCATCGGCATGCGTGTGGCGGTGCTGGCGAATGTGCGGACAGCTCAGGCTGCGATCAAAGGAAGACATCCCGCGTTGGTGGTGGCGTTCAACGGGGGCGCTGTTACCGGTTTGCTCGTGGTTGGGCTGGCCCTGCTGAGCGTGGCCCTCTTTTACAAGGGCGTTTTGGGCTGGCTCGGTGCGGACGAGGCGGTACGCAGCCTGGTGGGAGTCGCTTTGGGATCAAGCCTCATCAGCGTTTTCGCACGCCTCGGCGGCGGCATTTACACCAAGGCCGCAGACGTCGGCGCAGACTTGGTCGGCAAGATCGAGAGCAACCTGGACGAAGACGATCCCCGCAATCCCGCCACCATTGCGGACAACGTCGGAGACAACGTGGGGGATTGCGCAGGCATGGCTGCCGATGTTTTCGAAACCTACGCCGTGAGCCTCATCGGAGCCGTACTTATTGGAGCGCTGACGCTCAAAGCCTTCCCCAACGCGGTTCTCTTTCCCTTCATTCTCGGAGGCATATCCATCCTGAGCGCCATCGTCGGCATTTTCTTTGTCAATGTGTCCCGCATGGCCCCCGCCGCCGCGCTCATGTCCGGGGTCGGCGTGAGCGGACTCATCTCCGCCGCCGCTCTCTGGCCGGTAACGCAGGCTCTTTTTGGGTCCGGCGTGGATGTGGCGGGAGCCCACTACTCCGCAGGGGATATTTTTGGATCCTCGCTCATCGGATTAGTGATGACCGGCTTGATCGTTCTCATAACCAATTACTACACCTCCACGCATTACAGCCCGGTGCGGAAAATCGCGCGCGCTTCGGAAACCGGACACGCCACCAACATCATTGCCGGCCTGGCGATGGGCATGCACGCAACCGCCCTCCCCGTGTTCTGCATCGGGCTGGCCATTTGGGGGGCTTATTCGCTCGCCGGCCTGTACGGCATCGCCGTGTCAGTGATGGCCATGCTCTCCATGGCGGGGATCATCATCTCACTGGATGCCTTTGGACCGATCACCGACAACGCGGGCGGTATTGCCGTAATGGGCGGCCTTCCCAAGGAAGTGCGCGCCATCACCGATGATTTGGATGCGGTGGGCAACACCATGAAGGCTGTAACCAAGGGCTACGCCATTGCCTCGGCGGGGCTGGCTGCGGTGGTTTTGTTCGGCTCCTATGTGGAGGATCTCAAAGCGCATCTCATTCACATGGGAACCATGGTTGCCGGGAACCTAAACGACCGTACGCTCGATTTTTCGCTCAACGATCCCAAGGTCATCATCGGCTTGTTTCTCGGCGGACTTTTACCCTGCTTGTTCTCCGCCTTCAGCATGGACGCGGTGGGTAGGGCTGCGGGTGCCGTGGTCGAAGAGGTGCGCCGCCAGCTCAAGAACAAACCCGGCATTCTGCAGGGTCTGGACGTGCCGGAATACGGCACATGCGTGGATATTGTGACCAAGGCGGCACTTCGCGAGATGATTTTGCCAGCCCTGCTGCCCGTGTTGTTTGTTGTGGGAGTCGCCGCGCTTCCCATGCTGGGGAAAACCGTGCTCGGTGGAGTGCTCGTAGGCACCATTGTCACAGGCTTGTTCTTGGGGCTTTCGATGACCTCGAGCGGGGGCGCATGGGATAACGCCAAGAAGTATATCGAGGAAGGAAACCACGGCGGAAAACATTCCCCGGCCCACGCCGCTGCCGTTACCGGAGACACGGTAGGCGACCCTTACAAGGACACTTCGGGCCCCGCGATTAATCCGATGATCAAAGTGGTCAACATCGTCGCGATTCTTGTGATTCCGATCTTCTTCTAGACCGTTTCCACCGGTGCGTTAGACGCGCACCGCCGGCTGACGTGGCCGGCTTACCTCCGAGGGTGGCGCTGCAAACGAATTCGTTTCGCAGCATGGGAGGGCATGAACAGTCGGGGAGGCGAGTGCGGCTCGGAAGGTCCGGGCGGCATTCAAGGCTTGGCGAGGCAACACGCCGCCTGCGCCTCGGATGCATCGGTCTGCTCGGCGCCTGCACGGGGTGCTCCCTGATTCCCCCACACCAGCGGCCCCCGCTCCCCGTAGCTGAACAATTCACGGGCTCCGCACGCGCTCAGGAATCCGGTGCAGCAGACATCGCATGGAGGGACTTTTTTCGCGACAGCCGGCTGCGGCGCCTTTTGGAAACAGCTCTGGAAGGCAACCGGGACCTGCGCCTCGCAGCGTTGCGCGTGGAACAATCACGCGAGCAATTCCGCGCGGTACGTTCCTCCCTGATGCCGCGCATTCAGGCAGGCGGCTCACTTGAGCGGACGCACCGCTCCGGCGGCACCTCCGAGCAATGGAGTGCGCAGGGAAGCATGGCCGCCTACGAGCTGGACCTCTTTGGACGCATACGCAGTCTCAACGCGCAGGCGCTTGCACAAGTTTTTGCGAACGAGGAGGCGCGCCACAGCATGCAAATCACGCTCGTGGCCGAAGTTGCCACACAGTACTTCGCTCTTTTGCAGGCACGCTCTCAGGTTCAAGTAGCCCGCAAAACCCTCGAGTCCGCGGAAGATTTGTACAGGCTCACGCGGATCACGTTTGAAGCGGGCGCCACCAACGAACTGGACGTGCGTACCTCCGAGGGCCAGGTGCAGACAGTCCGCGCGAGCCTTGTGGACTACCAACTGCACGAGCGCGAAGCAGCCAACGCACTCGATCTGCTGTTGGGCAAACCCCAACCCGCGAACCTTCCGCCGATGCCCACCTTGGATTCGCCCCGGCTTCTGGCCCCCGTGGCGCCCGGACTGCCTTCCGAACTCGTGCTTCGACGCGCGGACATTCTTCAGGCCGAGCAGGGACTTCACGCGGCACGCGCCAACGTTGGCGCAGCGCGCGCAGCCTTTTTTCCCAGCGTGCATCTCACCGGCTCCATGGGGAGTGCGGCTCCGGAACTGGCAAAGCTCTTTGCGGGGGGCGGAACCGTGTGGCGGTTTGCGCCCGATGTAACACTTCCGATTTTTACGGGGGGACAAAACCGGGCCACACTCCGGGCGGCGCACGTCGGGGTGCGTTTGGAAATCGCGCGCTACGAAAGAACCATACAGAACGCGTTTCGAGAGGTGGCGGATTCCCTCGCCCAGATCGAGGCGGCACGCCGGCAGATTGTCATTCAGCGCGAAGCCGTGGCGATTCAGGAGCGGCGGCTGGAGCTGGCCTCGGCGCGGTACCGCTCCGGAGAGGATGCATATGTCAACGTACTGCTCGCTCAGCAGGCTCTGTATGCGGCCCGACAGGCCCGTTGGAGCGCGGAATTTCGCTGGCTGACAGGTCAGCTTATGCTTTACCGCGCGTTGGGTGGCGGTTGGCGGTGATGCGCACGGCCGAAGAACGATTCCCACAGTATGGAACGTTGCAGAACCGCACGACTCGGAGCCGCCCTTGCGGCGGCGGGGATGGCCTTCATGGGTGCGTGCGGAAACTCGGAACGAAACCGTCTGGTGTATGAGATCGTCCCCGTGACCCGCGGAGATCTTGTGCAGCATGTCACGGCCAGCGGGAGCCTCAGCGCGGTGGTAAGTGTCGATGTCGGAAGCCAGATCTCGGGCAAAATCGCCGTGCTGCGGGCCGACTTCAATTCACCCGTGAAAAAAGGCGACATCGTGGCGGAAATCGATCCCAGCCTGTACTCCGCCTCGCTGCGGCAGGCCCAGGGCGAACTCGCCAGCGCACGCGCCGACGTCGTTCTCAAGCGCCAAAATCTTGCGCGCAAAAAAATGCTCGTTCCCCTCCGGGCCGCCTCCGCTCTGGATCTGGACCAGGCAACAGCCGAGCTAACCAAGGCGGAGGCATCCGTTTTGATCCGGGAGGCCGCCGTCGAAAGCGCACAGGCGAATCTTGGTTTCTGCAAAATCACCGCACCGGTCGACGGCATCGTCATCGCGCGGCGGGTGGACGTAGGACAAACGGTGATTGCTGCCATGAGCACGCCGGTGCTTTTCGTGATAGCCCAGGACATCACCAAAATGAATATCACCGCCGCCGTGTCGGAGGCCGACATCGGTCAGGTCCGAGTCGCACAGGCCGTCGAGTTTACTGTGGACGCCTACCCCGACGAGGTTTTCTCCGGGGTAGTCGAGCAGGTTCGCAAAGCACCGGCCACAGTGCAAAACGTGGTCACCTATGATGCAATTATCCGCGTAGCCAACCCGGAAATGAAACTCTTCCCGGGAATGACTGCCGACGTGTCCATTCGCGTGGCGCAGCGCACCGGAGTTTTGAAAGTGTCCAACGCGGCGCTGCGATATTCACCCCCCGTGAAGGCCGCCTTCGAGCAAACACCACCCGCAAAACTGGAGCGCGCGCAGCGTCTGGTTTACGCCCGGGCCGCAACCCCGGGCCAGTTGCGCCCCCACGTAGTTCGGGTGGGTATCTCCGACGGATCCGAAACCGAACTTGTGGAAGGGGCGGCCGAAGGGATGCCCCTCGTAACCGGGAGCACACCCGCGCCCCGCCCGGGATTCGGGTGGGGACGCCTCTTTGGAAGACGCTCATGAACGCGCTGCACAGGAACACCGACTGCTTTCACACAAAGGCGATGGGCCGCGTGTACCGCTCCGGCGAGGTGGAGTTGCACGCGCTGCGGGAAATCGATTTGCAGGTCGGCTGGGGCGAATTCCTCGCCATCCTGGGCGCAAGCGGTTCCGGCAAATCCACGCTGATGAATCTGCTAGGGTGTTTGGACAGGCCCAGCAGCG
>JBILWF010000519.1:0-3155 GCA_044370075.1 Chthoniobacteraceae bacterium
GCCGTTGTTAATTTGATTAAACGGGGAATTCGGCCGAGTGACATTCTTACGCGCGAAGCGTTTGAAAACGCCATTACGGTGGTTATTGCGCTGGGGGGGTCCACCAACGCTGTTTTGCATTTGCTCGCCATGGCGCATTCCGCCGGGGTGAAGCTGGAGCTGGATGATTTTACCAAGATTGGCCAGAGAGTTCCGGTGCTCGCGGATCTCAAACCCAGCGGTCGTTTTCTCATGAGTGAACTCGTGGAGATCGGGGGGCAGACTCCCTTGATGAAAATGCTTCTCGAGGAAAAGCTGCTCCACGGAGAGTGCATGACGGTGACGGGTAAAACGCTGGCTGAAAATCTGAAACGGGTGAAATCCTATCCTCGCAACCAGCAGATTGTGCGGCCTGTTTCCAATCCCATCAAACCCGACAGTCATCTGGTGGTGCTCCGGGGCAATTTGGCACCGGAGGGGGCTGTAGCGAAGATTTCCGGAAAAGAAGGCCTCCAGTTTAAGGGGAAGGCAATCGTTTTTGAAAATGAACAGGATGCGTTGAAGTCCATTTTGGGCGGGGATGTCAAAAAGGGCCATGTGATCGTGATCCGTCATGAAGGGCCGGTGGGCGGCCCGGGAATGCGGGAGATGCTCTCGCCGACCGCGGCGGTCATGGGCAAGGGACTGGGCAAGGACGTGGCGCTGATCACAGACGGGCGTTTTTCGGGAGGTTCCCACGGGTTTGTGGTCGGACACATCACACCCGAGGCGGCGCTCGGAGGGCCGCTTGCGCTGGTGAAAAACGGGGACGAAATCAGCATCGATGCCGAGGGACGCAAGCTGACCCTGCACGTTGCCGCGGAGGAACTGGCCAAGCGTAAGAGCAAGTGGAAGGCCCCCAAGCCCTCCTACACCCGGGGAGTTCTTGCCAAGTACGCGCGTACGGTGAAGACCGCCTCCCTCGGAGCGGTCACGGATCTGGCGTGAGGTGCGCGCGCAGTCCGCGTGCTGCGCCGTGCAGGAGGGCGGTCAGCGCACCCGGTAGGAGCGCGCCCGGTTCAGCCATCCCGGCAGCCAGCGTTCCTCCCTGCGTTCGGGAGGCGCGTTCCGGACCCGCTCCTGAAGCACCCGCTCGGCGGCGTTCGAAAAGTCCTCCACGTCGCCCGAGGCCGGCATGGATTCGAGCACCTGAAGCAGGCCCCATCCGCGGCCCGCGTAGCGTTCGGTGGCCTTGGTGCCCTCGCCCTTGAAATTGACGTAATCGATGAGCGCGAAACGGCCTGCGGGATGCGCAGCGAGACGGTGAAAAAGCGTTTGAACCTGATCCCGTTTCGCCGCAGGAGCTTCCTTCAGAAGCTTGGGAAGCGCGTTCTCCAACCGCTGCGCGAGGTAGACGCTCTGCAGTCCCACGGTATCAGCGAGCATTTTTCGCAAACTGCGCATCCGCTCACCCTCCGCATCCCGCAGAAAACTCTCCCGGTCCGTCCAGGGACAGGCCATCCGGGGGGAAAGCCAAGAGGGCAGTGTCGCTCCCGATTTCTGGAGGAATTCCACCAGTCCGGGGAAACTTTCCTCGAAGGGGCCTTTGGGACCGGCGGGATACCAGATGAAGTGGCCGATTCCGAGGGAGGCAAAATGCTCTCCGGTGTTCCAATCGGTGAGGCCCTCGATTTTTCCCGCAGCCTCGTTCTGCCATACGCGCTGGCCGATTTTTTCGAGCTCGGGTTTGGAAAGTGGAGGAAGCGCCGAGGCGCGCACAGCAAGCGCGCCCCCGAGGGCGAGCGCCGCGAGGGCGGTGTGAGTGAGCGAGAAGCGCATGAGGTGCATGAGGTGGAAAAACAGGGTGTTCAGTGGGAATTGACGGGGGAGTTTTCGATGGGGCTGGCGCAGGGTCTGCTCCCGTTTTAGGTAAGATAAAGATTTTTCCCATCCTATGAAGACCCCAGATCCGACGTACACGGCTGTGACAGTGGGAGATTTTTTTTCGCGCCACTCGGCGGCTCTGCAGGTGGAAACGGTGTTGACCGGGGCGAACGGCGCGGAGCGCTCGAGGGGTGACGGCGCGGACCGCCTTATCCGCGAGCCGACTGTAAACCGGCCCGGTTTGGCGTTGTCGGGGTTTTACACCTATTTTGCCGAGAAACGCATTCAGGTTCTGGGTGCGGCGGAGATCTCGTATCTGGCAAGCCTTTCCGAATCCGACGCGCGCGAGCGGTGCCGCACCCTTTGCGCCCAACAGATCCCGTGTCTGGTGGTGGCGCGCGGCAAGGAGGCTCCCGGCGTCCTGGCCGAGGAGGCGGCGGCGGCCGGAGTGACGGTGTATCGCAGCCGCATGGTGACGATGAATTTCATCAACGCGGCCACCATGGCACTTGCCCACGAATTTGCCCCCACCAAGAGCGAATACGGTTCGATGGTGGACATTCTCGGGGTGGGGACCCTCGTGCGGGGATCGAGCGGCATTGGCAAAAGCGAGTGCGTGCTCGGTTTGGTGGAACGGGGGCACAGTCTGGTGAGCGATGACATCACGCGTTTCAAGGCCATGGAGGGACGCGAACTGCTGGGTACATCGCCCGAACTAACCCGCCACCACATGGAGGTTCGCGGGCTGGGCGTCATCAACATCATGTCGATTTTCGGAGCGGGCAGCGTGCGGCTTGAGAAGCGTCTCGATCTGGTGGTTACCCTCAAGGATTGGAATGAAATCGCCGACATTGACCGGACCGGTTTGGACCAGGAGTTTTACGAGGTTCTTGGAATTTTGGTTCCGCATGTAACGATTCCGGTTCGGATGGGGCGGGATCTGGCGCGGCTCGTGGAGGTGGCGGCTTTGGATCAAAAGCTCAAGACGATGGGCCATCACAGCGCCCAAGATTTCAACGAACGGTTGGTCCGGATGATCCAGCGCAATAAAAAGTCCTAGTACTCGGCGCTTCTCTCCGCTCAAATACGGGATTGATTTGTCAGACCCGTGACCAAGGAACTCATCATTCAAAACCGGCTTGGATTACATGCACGCCCTTCGGCGATGTTCGTAAGGCTTTGCGCCCGTTTTAAGTCGGAGATCTGGGTCGAGAAGGACGGGGAAAAAGTGAATGGCAAAAGCATCATGGGACTTATGATGCTCGCAGCGGGGCTTGGATCCCGGTTGCGCGTGACATGTGAGGGGGAGGATG
>JBILWF010000263.1:0-4901 GCA_044370075.1 Chthoniobacteraceae bacterium
GCGTCCGCCGCCTCCTTGATCTCCTGAATTTCACTCGGTTCCCCGTACTGAGCGGAGATTGCGTCCTGCACGCTCACAGCCCACTCCAAAAAGTGGGAGAGTTCCGCGGTGCTGCGCGGGCAGACGCGCACGTAGGTGCCTTTCATTACGCGATTTTCCTGGTCCGTCACCACAGCCGCTTCCACCTCCACCCCTACCAACCGGGCTTTGCGATGGTAGATTCCCTTGTCCAGCTGCCACTGGGAAAGAGCGGGATTGTCGGCTAGCAGACTCCCGAATTTCACTCCCAAAAACTGGCTGGGTAAAACTCCCTCCCCTCTGGGTGCCGCCGCTCCCGGGTTTTCGGTTCCCACGGTTTTTGCCGGCGAGCCGGACTCGGGCTCCTCCTCTTTTTCCGCGGGAGCGTTTCCCCTCACCATCTTGGGGGAAGCTTTCGCAACATACTGCTCGGCTGGTTCCTCGGATCCACTTTTTGCAGGAGCAGACTTTGGGACCGTTTCCTTAGGGGCGTCGTCCCCTTTCTCCAGATCACCCGTTTTGGGGCGAACCGAACCGGTTTCTGCCGCAGGCTGGCCCGACTGCTCCGCGAGCAATTGCCGGGGACCCGCTTTGGGAGCCCGCGCGCGGACGACCTCCGCGCGAGTCGCCGGATCCAGCCCCTGCCAGTCTCTGGATCCCAGCGCAAGTCCCAGAACGAGAGCCAGAGCCGCAACGGCGGGAAGGGCCCAGGGTGCCCGGGAAATACGCGTCCAAGGGGAGATCTCTCCAGCCTCCACGGGTTGGGCGGCCAGTTCGCTTTTTTGCAAACTGCGAATTGCTGCACGCATTTGTTCGATCTCGAGCTGCCGCTCTTCAATGGTGTCGCGCAGATCGGCTTCCCGGTCGGACCACTCGGCGCCGCGTTTTTCCCACGAAGCAACTACCGTTTTTTGTTCCTCCAAACGCTCGCTTAGTTCCGGGAATGCCTCGGCAAGACGCTTGCGCGACTCCCAATCCACCAGAATCTCGGCAAACTGTTCTTCGGCACGGGACGCACGTCTTTCAGCATCCATCAACAGACGCTGGCTTTGCTCGAGTTGCGCCTCAAGGCGGGCCAGCTCCATTTTTTGCCACTCCAGCGAACGGGCCGATTCGGGATCCTCTCCAAGCCAGCTGCCAGGCGCTTCACGGGCGGTTTGCAGTTCGGCCGCGAGCTCCTCGTTGCGCTCCAGAGCCGCACGCTCCTTTTCCAGCGCCTGCTCAATGCGTTCCAACTCCCGCGCACGGGCGGCTTGTTCCGCCTCGAGCTCCGCACCCGCTTTGCGCAGCGCCTCCTCGAGCTTGCGCTCGCTCGCACGAACTTCCTCCAACCGCTTTTCATGGCGCTCCCGGAACGCTTCGGACTGGCGCAGCCGCTCGGTTTGTACCGCCAGTTCCTGCTGCGCAGCCTGAAGCGCCTTTTCCCCCGAATCCATCCGAACCCGCGCCGCCTCCGCGTACTCCCGTTCCCGGCCCAGCTGGTCTTCCAGCTCGCGCATGCGCGTTTCGGACTCAGCCAACCGGGTGCGCATCTGCCTGTTTTCCGCCTCAAGTTCCTCCCTGCGCACCCTCTCGCCCTGACGGGCCGCGTCCTCCTGAGCCGCAACCTGCCGTCCCGAACTCTCCAGCACCGAAAGCCGTGCGATCGCCTCCTTCAACTCACGATCCGTCTCCGCTGATCGTATGGAAACCTCCTCCTTTTCCCGCAGCACGCCCTCCATTTGCTCACGCACCATCCGCCCCTCGGCCAGAGCGGTTTGCAGCGCCTCCGCCGCCGCAGCCGCCCGGGATTTTTCCGCCTGCAAATCCCCCGCCATCCGCTCCAGATTTTCACGGAGCGCATTGCGTTCCCGGACAGTTTCTTCGCGGTCCTCCAGCAGGCGTTTGCGCTCAGCCGCCTCCGCCTCCAACTCGGACACCCGTGCCGCGAGACGACGGCCTGTTTCCTCAAATTCCAGAACCCGCCGTTTGAGATCCTGCGAGTACCCCAGTTCCGCCTCCAGACGCTCCACCGTGGCGGCAAGGTCTCCGCGCTCCCGTCCGCTCTGCCTGAGGGCCTCCTCCAAACTCTCGATCTTTTCCACAGCCTCGCGTTCCCTTTCCAAAAAAAGCACCTGGGCTTCCGCGGTAAACGCATCCCCACTGCCCTGCAGCGGCGGCCCCCCACCACCCGAGTCCACACCCGGCTCGAATCCCTCCGGAACGGGCACCAAAAAAAGGCCCGTACAATTTGAACACGAGCAGGTGGCTCCGAACATCTCCGGTTCGGCCTCAAATTGCTGCTGACAATGCGGGCAGTTGAAAAGGAAGGACATGCACACAGGCAAACAGTGCCCGATTGGGTGCCATGCAAGCAGAGCGATCCGCCTCTGTCACTTTCATCCGAGCGCGGCCCAGGGATTACTCCGCTTTCCGATTGAAGCCGTGCCGGATAGCGCCCACTTTTTCCACTGCATGGATCTGGATCTGCGCCCCATCACGGAAAACATTCTGACCTCCTACCGGGAGGCGGGCGGCATGAACAATGTGGACGAATCCAACCTCCCCTCAAAACGCGCGCTGGCGTCTATCTGCGAGGATTTGCTCCAGCTCGTTTTTCCCGGCTTCCACGATCAGGAACCCATTCACTCCTCACACCTGGGCCGCATCACCTCCCACCGGCTCTACTCTATTTCGGACCGGCTTTTGGAGGAGCTGCGCAAAAGCGTGCGTTTGCGCAAAACCGAATCCGGGGCACTTTGCCCGGAGGAGGTGCTGCGCGCCTTTCTCAACGCCATACCCTCAGTGCGCGCCCTGCTCAGTTCCGATGTGCAGGCCGCGTTTGATGGCGACCCGGCCGCCTCCGGCACACAGGAAATAATCGTGGCCTATCCATTCGTGGAAACGCTCGCCATTCAACGACTCGCCCACCTGCTCTACCAGCAGCGCGTCCCCCTGCTGCCCCGGATGATGACCGAGTGGGCCCACTCGCGTTCGGGAATCGATATCCACCCTGGCGCGCAAATCGGCTCCCATTTCTTCATCGACCACGGCACCGGCGTGGTGATCGGGGAAACCGCCGTGATCGGGTCCCATGTAAAGCTTTATCAGGGGGTTTCGCTCATTGCGCGATCCCTGTCCGGGGGACAGTCCCTGCGCGGGAAAAAACGCCACCCCACCGTCGAGGACCACGTCACCCTTTATGCCGGCGCCACCATCATGGGCGGGGACACCGTTGTCGGAACCGGGTCGACGGTTGCGGCCAGCGTGTTTCTGACCCACAGCGTCCCTCCGCGCTCGCTCGTGTTTTACGAGGAACGCCAGCTCCAAATCTTCAACAAAGACCAGCGCGGTAAAAACTGGGACGACTGGGTCATTTGACAGCGGAAAAACGGGCCATCGGAAACCAAAATTACCCCCCCTCCATGAGACGCCTCCTCCCCCTCTTGTTTTCAATTCCAGCCTTGATCGGGAACCTTCTGCACACTGCGGAGCCCGAAAATACGAAACAATTGTCGCTTTGGGATGGCAACCCGCCCTCCGGCCCGGGGCCGGAAGTTCCAGGAAAACCCTCCATCACGGTGCACCTGCCCCAAAACCCCGTGGGCAGTGCGCTGCTTATCTGTCCGGGAGGCGGATACGGCGGCCTCGTGACGGGTGCTGAAGGACACGGAATCGCCCAATGGCTCAACCAGCACGGCATAGCCGGCATCGTGTTGCAGTACCGGCTGCCGAAGGGGAACGCATTCGTCCCGCTGGCGGATGCCCGGCGCGCGATCCGCATCGTACGCGCCCATGCAGCGGAATGGAAAATCGACCCAAAAAAAGTCGGTGTGATCGGGTTTTCGGCCGGCGGCCACCTAGCCTCCACTCTGGCCACGCACGCGGAGGCGGAGACCCGCTCCGATTCCGATCCGCTCGAGCATTTTTCGTCGCGGCCCGATTTTCAGATTTTGGTGTATCCAGTCATCACCATGGGTGCGGGCACACACGGCGGATCCCGGCGCAACCTTCTGGGCGAAAATCCAACACCGGAAGAAATCCGGCGCTTTTCGAACGAAGAGCAGGTCACCCGCGACACGCCTCCCGCTTATCTGGCGCACGCCGTGGATGACCGGGCAGTACCGCTCCAACACAGCCTGAGCTTTCACCAAGCAATGCTTCGAGCCGGCGCATCCTCCACGCTTCTGGAACTCCCCTCAGGCGGGCATGGTCTCAACGGGTACAAGGGGCCGAACTGGGATGCGTGGCAGACTGGTTCTCTCGAGTGGCTTTCCAATCTGGGTTTCGCTTCGCGGCGGAACGCACGGTAAACGCGCAATTGCGGGAGGGGCGGAGGGCCTGAGGCACGCAGATAAAAAACCGCGCCCGGAACAAATCCGGACGCGGCTTAAAATGAACCGTACACGCTCCCTTTCCGAGAGGACGGACAGGGTGTCTTACGCAGCCTAGCGCATCATCAAGGCCTGACGGGACCGCTTAATCTCGCGGGTAATCTTCCGGTGATAGCGGGCCGACATACCGGTGATGCGCCGGGGTAGGATTTTGCCGTTCTCCGTAATGAACTTCCGGAGAATATCGGGGTTTTTCCAATCGATCGCCTCCAGAGCAATGTCGGTGCGACGGCGGGGCATAGTGCGGTTCGCGCGACGGAAGGCGGAACGGCGGGCGGGAGTTTTGGGCTGCATAAAATTTCTGAGTCTGGGGTTTATTTGGTTTCCCGGTGCACGGTCCGCCGGCGCAGGAAAGGATTATACTTCACCTTTTCCAGTCGATTCGGCGTGTTGGGGCTTTTTTTGTTGCGGGTCGAAATGTAGCGCGAGACGGGTTTGCCTTCCGCGCGAGCTTCGGTGCATTCCAGGATGATGAAATCACGTGGCATGGTTTTGCGTATGGTTGGGGTT
>JBILWF010000264.1:0-4893 GCA_044370075.1 Chthoniobacteraceae bacterium
GAGGTGCTCGCACTTTTTACAACCAAGGAAACCAACGCCCCCTGCAGCTGGAATTTTTCAATGAGGACCGATCCCGTGAGTGTTTTCTGTGAAGAATCGACCCCGGTAACCAAAACCTCGCCTGTGAAGTCCGACGTTCCGTTGATGGAAAAGATGCCCTCGGGAGATACCACCACCGAGTAGTTGTTCGCAGACCAAGTCACCGGCTGGACCACAGTCAAGCCCGCCGGGAGCTGCGCGTTGAGGTTCATAGAGAGCGAATCACTGCCCGGAGTCCAGTTGTAATACCCTCCCGTCAAGCGGACTGAGAAGTCCACGGGCATCACCCGCAAACGCACACGGCGCACGCCCGGGATATCGCTCCAACCCGTCGGCCGCGACTGCAGGAAAAGCTCCTGTGGCAACATGGACGAGCCCGCGGGAAGCTGAACCGAAAGAATCCCCGTGGAGGCGAGGGAAACACCGGAGGGAACCCGGGTACCCGGCACAAATTCCCACACGCGGGGAAGCGCATCCGAGTAAACACGGGCCGTACCGCCGGGGAAATAGTTTGCGTCGAGCAGCACGGGTGCCGCCGTTCCCCGTGCCACGGAGTAGTCCCCGAGGAAGGTACTCTGATCAAAAATGTGGAGGGACAACCCCACCGTATGAGTGCGGTTTTGCGCATCGGTGAGAGTCACCTGTACCTCGCGGCGTTGAAGCCCCCCATCAACTGTTAACTGACCAGAAGACGCATCGACCCGCGCCACGGCGCTGTAGCCGGGTTGAAGAGCGGGATCCACCAGCGACCAGATCACGGGCGCAACAAAGTCGGCGGGAACCGGAATGAGTTGGGGTAAATCCACCGTTTGCGGATTCCCGTTCCATGGCTCGGTTCCTTTGGAGTAGGAAATCACCGACTGGAAGGAACGCAACTGCAAGATACCAACGTTCCGGGAGTTGTACGCGGAGTCCCAGACTTCCACCCAGAGGGAGGATTCCCCCGACCAGTTGGCAGGGGCGTTGAAAGTCAGCCGGCCATCGATAGCCAGCCCAATCCATTCGGGGAGGGTCTGTCCGGGAACCCAACTCCAGGAGCGAACCGAACCCGACATCGGCTGGGAAAGCCAGTCGTTGAGGTCGAGTTGCTGCGGGGAGCCGCCGGGAACAACCGGAACCAGCGTCTGAAAGCTGGGGGATTGGACGCGAAGAAACAGGCTGGCCGTTCGGAAACGCCCCTCGGAATCGGTCGCCCGCAAGCGCACCACACCTGAAGAAGTCCACGGGGCCACCTGCAGAGAGCCGGAATCCAAGACGGCAGAATCCATTCCCGAGTAGGCACCGGTAAGCTTCTCCCACGTCACCGGACCAACCAACCCGTCCTCCGGGCCGCGCAGTTGTTGCAGGTTCACCTGCTGGTATCCCCCCGCCGAGTTCACCAGAAAGGTCCGGGTGATATCGACCGGAGTCAGCCGCACAACCGCGGAGGTCGGGCTGGCTGGCTGCGAGGGGAGAACCCCCTCCACGCGAAACTCCATACCGGCCACGGAGGTTCCCGCGGGCGGCGCAGCGCGCAAACGCCCCGAGGGTTCAAGGGTGAGCCAGCCCGGAATGTTTTGATCCGACCCAAAACGCCATATCCGCGAGTTGTCCTGCGCAATTTGAGATTCCAGCGCGCGGCTCAGGTCCGCCAAAGAACCGCCGGGTTGCCCGGGCGCCACCTCCATGGAAACCAGTGCTCCGGGCCCCACCAAATCCACCACCCCGACGCCCAGCGCCGTACGTCCCGAGCCGTCCCGGACGGTGATCCGCAGGTCCGCGCGGGCTCCCGATGCCTGCAAACTCAAGACTCCCTGAGGACTGAGGGTGAAAAGCCCGGACGGGGCGTCCCCGGTGCTCAGCTCGTAACTCAAATCCCCTGTCAATCCGCTACTTGCGGGAACCAAGGAGGCGACATCCAGAGTCCACCCCCCTTGCGAATCGTTCACGCCCCGGGCAGCAAACGAAAAGTCCGCCCTTTCAAAACGGATCATCGCGGTTCCCACCACGTCCCCGCCAAATCGTTGCTCCACAAAATATGGTCCGCCACTAACCGGATCGGAAGCACTCGGACGGGCTTCGAGTCTTCCGGTTGCCGAAAGACTGGCCCAAGACGGGAGGTCGCCCGCTCCCACCCGCCACACCGAACCGTTGGCGTACCCGGAAACCCCCGTGGCCTGGGGAAGATCCACGGCGGTCCGGTAGGTCTGACCGGGAGCGACAGGAATTACCCTTTCGTAGTAGGGATCCCAAACGCGCACCGCGAAGGCTCCTGTCACGATGCGACCGTCCGCGTCCGTCACGCGAACCCGCACATCCTGTTGAAGGTTGGAGGAAAGATTCTGCGTTTGCAAAACCAGACTTCCCCCGTCTACGGAGGCAGGCTCCCCGGTCCCGACGAGGCTGAATGCGAGCGGCGATTTGAGGCCAAGCTCCCCGGGAACGGTCTCCCCCAGCGACCTGTACGCCTGATCACTGCCCCCTGTCGCGCCGGGCTTGCGAACAGGCCAATCCGCCACAAAATCCGCCAAATCCAGGCTCACCCACCCATACTGTCTGGACGTGCTCCCCATCCATGCGGTAGGGTCATAGTGCTCCACAAGAAACACATAGGAACGAAGGAGCGATCCCGCCGGGGGAGCCACCGTCAAACTCCCCCCCGAAGTCAGCGTCACCCACGGGGGAACCTGCTGGCCGACGGAAAAAGACCACTGCCGCTTATCAGCCGTTCCGAGCAGGCTCACGGCCTCAGCGCCCGCCGCCCAATCCGAAACCTCGTTGAGGTTGACCGAGCGGGCGGGAACCGCCCCCGGCACGGCGGCCACCCGGCGGGAAAAACGCCCGCCAACAAGATTAACGACCAGGGGAACATCCAGTTTTTGACCGTCTGCACGAACCACTTGGGCGGAAAAATTTGAGACCCGTATCAGCCCTTCGGTAGCGCCGTAGTTCAGATTCCAGGCACTCACGGGGATTGTCAGCAAGCCGGCGGGCGAGAGTGTCGCCGACGTGACGGGATTTGTTCCGGTAAACGACCATACACCCGATGCGAAAGCGTTCTGGGAGGGCGGCAGCCAGTCCCGCAGGTCGACTGTCACGGGCGCCTCCGTGGAACCGGGCGGAGTCACCTGGTACTTGACCACTACGCGCAGCGGGACGGTACTTTGAGCGTGCAGGATGGGAAGGATTCCCGTCAAAAGAGCGAGCAACGTCAGAAATCCCAGCCAGCGAAAAGGCGAGGAGTGCGTACGGGAACACGTCTTGGAAGACGGGGTGCAACGAGCGTTTCTCATAGAAATCAGAGCCGGCACTGTTGTTTGACAGTACCAACCTCCGGTACGAAGCAGGTTTCGAGCCATCCACCAATCTGAGGCTGGAAAAGTTTGACACTCGGTGATTTCCCCCGCCCCTGTAATCACCCGCACCCCGGACCGACCCGCCCCCCATGTTTGGTTGCATCCGACCCCGCAACGCCCGACGGTACCCGTCATGTGGAAAAGAATGCTCCTGATGCTCCTGGGCGTGGGGATCGCCCTGGCAGGGATAGCCTCCGTAAAAAAACGTCAAATCGAGGCCGGCATGGCCATGGCCAAGTCCTTCGCCCCCCCCCCTGTCGCGGTCACCACCGTCCGCGTGGAGGCGCAACCTTGGACCCCGAGCATCCGGGTGGTGGGCAGCCTCTTTGCGGTGCAGGGAGTCGCCATCAGCACCGATCTGGCCGGCATTGTTTCGGAAATCGCCTTCGATTCGGGTCAATCCGTGAAAAAGGGCGCCCTGCTGGTGCAACTCCAGTCCGATCAGGAGAACGCCCAACTTGAGGCCGCCAAGGCGCGGCTCCACCTCGCCGAACTCGAAATCCAGCGCAAACGGGATTTGCGCACCAAAAACGCCATCCCCGCCTCCGAGGTTGACGCGGCCGAAAACGAGCTCTTGCAGGCCCGCGCCCTGCAGGAACAAACCCTCGCCCTGCTGGGCCGGAAGCGCATCTGCGCGCCGTTTGACGGGGTACTGGGCATCCGCCAGGTCAGCCTCGGACATTATCTGAATCCCGGAAGCCCCGTGGTCACCATGCACTCCATGGACCCGATCCGGGTGCGCTTTTCGCTCCCCCAGCAACAAACGCCGCTGGCGACTCCGGGCGCCCGGCTCCGGATCACCCTCGAAGACTCCCCCACCCCGGGCCGCATCTGGGAGGGCAGCATCTCCGCCCTCGATTCCCGCGTGGACGAAAACTCCCGCTCCCTGACCGTGGAGGGCACGCTGGCCAACACCGACCACGCGCTGCGGCCGGGAATGTTTGTCACGGTGGAGCTGCCGCTTCCCGTGGAAGAAAGCGCGCTGGTGGTACCCGCTTCCGCGGTGCGCAACGCCCCCTACGGCGATGCGGTGTATGTGCTCAAGGAGGGCAAAAACGAGGAGGGCGCCTCCATTCAAATGGTCGAGGCGCGCAACGTGAAGCTGGGCGCCGCCCGGGGCGATCAGGTGCGCGTGCTGCAGGGCCTGCGAGCGGGCGAAGAAATTGTCAGCGCGGGCGTGTTTAAGCTCCGGCCCGACGCGCCCGTTAAGGTGAACAACGACGTGCAGCCGCCCAACTCCGCCACCCCCAAACCGCCGAACAACTGACGCAGCCTGCCGCAGCGACAAAAACAGCATCCTCCATTCCGTTCCCACCGAGCTTTTTCCGTAGAATTTTCACCGTGCACCTGACCGATCTTTTCATCCGCCGCCCGGTATTTGCGACCGTGCTCAGTCTGTTGATGCTCATGGCCGGCGTGCAGGCGTATTTCTCGCTCAACGTCCGCCAGTATCCGCGCAGCGATATCGCGGTGATCACCGTTAAAACGCGCTATATCGGCGCCAGCCCGGAACTGGTTC
>JBILWF010000265.1:0-4882 GCA_044370075.1 Chthoniobacteraceae bacterium
ATGCGGCGGGAACGCCCGGCTTAAGTTGAGCCGGCAGGTACACCCACCAGTCGCGCACCGTATCCGCGAATATCTGGGATTTCCACGGGGCCATCTGTTCAACCTTGCCCTGGGGAACACCCGGTTTTTCAAGCGCATCGGGATGCGCTTCCGGAGAGGGATTGGCTTGTTGGGCCGGAGCGGGAAGACAAGTCCACGCGAGGGTGGCCAGAAACGGAATCCAAAGAGGTTTCATAACGGGGGAATCGGGAGGAGACGAAGGGAAGGAGGAGGCGGAAGGAAAGCCGTTTGGAGCGCGCATTGCGGGCGCGCTGCGGCGTGTGTTCTCAGGGGCGTTTGGCTCCCCACAACCAGCGGAATGCGTCGGGAAGTTGCGTGCCTAGCGGGGTTCCATTGTGCCCGCCGCCGGTCATTTCGAAATGATACGTGTACCCCGCAAATTTCAGCGCGGCAGCCAGATCCTCATTCGCCAGAGGCCAGTGTCCATGCAGGTTGTCGAGGTCCGACTCGCCTTCCTGCATCCACACCCGGATGGGCTTGGGCTGACCCTTGGTCTTGCGCACCTGCGCCGCGCAGTCAAAGCCGCCCCGGATGTTGGTAAAACTTCCGATCCCACTGAGGACGCATCCAAACTGATCGGGCTTTTCCCACGCCACAGTAAAGGCGCAGATGCCCCCCGAGGAAACGCCGGCCACGGCACGCTGTTCCGGTTTGGAGCTCACGTTCATGCCCTTGAGCACCTCGGGCAAAAATTCCTCCGTCAGAAACCGAGCGTACCGGTCGCCGAGCGAGTCGTATTCGAAGGAGCGGTTGCTGCGCCCCGCGGCCCCCGGCACGGCGGGCGGGTACGAGCCCGGGTTGAGGAAAACCCCGAGGGTGACGGGGATGTCCCCCTTGGCGATGAGATTGTCCAGCACCACGGGAACACGGAACGCCCCGTCGGGCTTGATGCACCCTCCCCCGTCCTGAAAAACAACCAGATGTGCCGGCGTTTTGCCGTCGTACTGTTTGGGAACATACACCCAGTAGTCCCGCGAGGTGCCGGGGAGGATGTTTTTGCTTACGAAAGTACCCTTGGTGACCTCTCCTTTGGGAACGTTGGGGTGCACCTCGCTGTCGGGCCCGTGCTTGGGAATTTCGCGGGCAAGCGTCGGCGGAGCGCAGAGAATGGAGAAAGCAGCTGCAACGGCACACGCAGCCACCGGAGAAGAAAGGGGGAACGGCTTCATTTGGGGTGGGCACCGAGAGTAACCACAAAAAAATCAGGCGCACATCCCCAAAATCAGGGCACCATGTTCCGCCCGATTCCCGCAACTTCCCTGCAAAAGAACCTCAACGGGCGGATGCTTCGCTCTAACCCCCACCGAACCCGGACGCGGCCCCGGCGAAAGCCCGCCGCATCACTCCCACAACCGGTGCGGATACTCCCCGCTTTCCGCCAGCGCCCGGATGTTTTCCTGCACCGACTTTTTGTCCTCGGGATAGGTCACTCCAAACCAGCGCGAGGTGGTGGGCAGCACCCGCACACGCGCCTTCGCGGAACGGATGAGCACATCGACGACCTTGGGCACGTAACACTCCGATTTAAGCTCCGAACCCTCCCTGCGCAGGAAACCCACGAAAGCCTCCCGCAGTTGTCCAAAAATCTCGGGCGTGAACCCCCAAAAGTTCATCGAAACGGGCTCCTCGCCCGTCAAAGGAATCACCGGGGAGCCTTCCTCGCGGTTTTCGGCGCCCGAGGTTGTTTGGAAGATCTTAGTCATCTCGGTGACCGAGGTGAGATTGCCGTCGGCGTCGGCGGTGCACACCCCGCGCGCCACCGATCCGTGGGCGGAGAGGGTGTTTTTGAGTTTGAAGCCGACCATGCAATACTGGCTGCGGTCGGAGGCCGGCGCGGGCTGTTTGAGAAAGCGGGCGATGGATTCAAAGGCGTCCCGTCCGTAAAAATCGTCCGCATTGATCATCACGCACGGTTCGTGAATGAGCGATTCGGCGGCAAGCATCGCGTGCGTGGTTCCCCACGGTTTGGAACGTCCCTCCGGAACGGAAAACCCGGGAGGCAGGTCCTCCAGTGCCTGAAACGCATACTCCACCGGAATGCGGCTTTCGAATTTGGCTCCCACCTGGGAGCGAAACTGGTGTTCGAAGTCGCGCCGGATCACAAACACCACCTTCCCGAAGCCCGAACGCAAGGCATCAAAGACCGAGTAATCCAGAACAGTTTCACCCGAGGGCCCCATGGGATCTATCTGCTTCAAACCTCCGTAACGACTGCCCATGCCTGCTGCCAAAATCAAAAGAGTCGGATTCATCGCATTAAAATTACGCTCACCACCATGAAAGAGCCGCGAACGGCGTCAATCGCCATTCCTCCCGCCCCAGCTCCTCTTTTTAAAAACGCACCCCGCCCCGTTCCCACAGGCACACCCCATTCCGGAACCGCTCAAAAACACGCTTTCCTCACTCGGGGGTCAGTCCCGGGTAAAAGTCGAGCACCTCCTCCCGGCTCGGCACCCGGAGCGCACCCAGTTGCAGGACCCGCCGCTCGCCGGCGATTACACACTCCACCCGCTCCCCGGCGCGCCGTCCGATGAGCGCCTCCCCAAGGGGCGCTGTGTACGGCAGGGGAATCAGGGGCCGGTCCATCGGCAGATTCTGGTCCTTGGCGCCGACGAGCAAATACTCCCGGGTGAACTGCCCTTGCGTTACGCCGACCACAACTCCCACCTGCACGCGCTCGAGCACCGCATCCGGCCGCACCCAGTCCAGCGGATTGACCACCACATACCCGACATTCTCCAGCTTCTTAAACTCCCGCACAAAGCGCTGCTGCATCCGCCCCGCGAGGCGGAACTTCTCCTTGCTGGCCTTGTACTCCGCATTCTCGCTCAAATCGCCCCATTCCTTGGCAACCTTCGCCTCCCGCTGCGCGGAGCGTTTCTGCGCCGCATGATGGTCCATGGTTTCCGCCATGGATTCCAAACTCGGCCCGGTGACAATCAAACGCTGCTCCCGCATACGCCTTTCCGGAAAGATACTGTCTCCTGTCGCAAAATCAAAAAACCTGCGCCCGGCTCCGTCAGGCAAAGCGCGCCAAAACCGCGTTCACATCCGGGGTGGGCTCGAGCCAGATCCGGTGCAGATGCCGCCGGCCGTCCTTAAGCTCAACGGTCAACTCCAGCACGTTCCCGCACACGTCGCTGCGCAGGTCATGCCGGTAGGACGCGATTTTCTCCCGGTTCTCCTGCATCCACTGGGCCAGCACCTCGGAGGAAACCGCGGTTTCCTTCCAAAAATCCGCCTTCTCCACAGCCACCTCGGTGAAACGTGTGCACACAAACTCCCGATCCAAAAAGGCCAACAAATTCCCGGCTTTGGGGCCAGACTCCTTGTCCAGAAGAACCCGGTAAATCGCCTTGAAGGCGGGGCCCTGCGCAAGCGGCGTGAGCCGCGCCGTCTCGAACACAGCAGCCTGCAGTGCATCGTCTTCCCACGCCACCTGCGGCAGCGCCTCCGCCAACCGGCGCAAAAACCCGCGCTGCGCCGCACTCAACGCCGCCGCGCGCGCGGGGAGCGTCTCCTGCAGGCGCGTCTTCTCCTCTTCCGCTGCATACCGCTCCACCCAAATCTGCGCGGAGCGAATCCGGCGCCGCAGCGCCTGCAATTCCCCCTCGTTGAGATCCCGCCCCGCCCGCTTGGAGATCTCTGCCACCGGATCCAAATGCGGCATCTGGGCGAGCGCACTCACCACCTGAAAATTGGCCTGAAACTGGTCCCCGTGCTCCGCAATCTCCGCCACCCGCAACACGGCCGCCTCGTCGGGAGTCGCACTTTTTTCGCGGTGCACCCGGGACTGGTACCGGTCGAATTCGTTGAAGAGTTTAATAATGCCCTCTTCGTTCACGTCAAAGTTCACCGGGGAATTCGGTTTGGTGCGGATCATCAAAAACCGCAGCACCTCCGGCGGCAGCAAATCCGCCATGTCCCGGGCGCTCGCCCCCACCCCGCGGGAGGAGGACATCTTGGCCCCGCCCACGAGGAAGAATTCGTACGGCACATTCAGCGGCGGTTCCTTTTGGAAAATCGCGCGCAGACACGCCGCGGCAACGTCCCGGGAGCCACCCCGCGTCGAGTGATCCTTGCCGGCCCCCTCGATACTCACGGGAAAAGTCACCCACTTCGCGACCCATTCGAGCTTCCACGGCAGTTTGCCCTTCCCGTCAAAGGGCGACACCCGCCCCTCGTACCCGCATCCGCGCGCCCATTTCACCAGATCCGGCCGGCACCGGTAGCTCACAAGGGTTCCGTCGTAGTCGAACACTTCCGTCGTGCCGATGCGCCCGCATTGTTCGCACACCGTTTGGAACGGATACCACGTGGCGGGCCGGTCCGAATTGGAGACTTCCTTGTACACGCGCCGCACCGTGTCGGCGTTGCGCAGGATTGTGTCGATGGCGGCGTTGAAGCGGCCGGAGCGGTAAATGTCGCGCATGCGGTAGCGCTCGACCTGCACGCCTAATTCCTCAAACACGCCCCAAAATTCGCCCATGTAATGCTCGGCCATGTCCGGTGCACTGGAGCCGTCCGGAGGCGGCACGTTGCAAAGGGGCTGTCCGAGGTATTTTTCGAAATGCTCGCCCTTGCCCGCGGGGATCTCATCGAGCGGATCATAGTCGTCCACGCCGAAGAAATACCGCGCGCCGATCCCTCTGGCTTGGAGGGTGCGAAAGATCGCGTCATGGATCAAAACCCCGCGCAGCGCGCCCACGTGCACGCGGCCGGAAGGGGTCTTGGAATCATTGATGATCTGGGGCCCCTGACACTTCGCGGCCAATTCTTCGCACCAAAACATAGGAATTTCTCGGTTAAAAAAACCGCCTGA
>JBILWF010000266.1:0-4847 GCA_044370075.1 Chthoniobacteraceae bacterium
CATCCATACCCTCTGTGAGACGCTTTATTCTCACTTCATCAGGGACTTAACGAGTTCAACATGTCCTCACCGCGCCCCTTTTTTTCAACGCGGCAATCCCCACTCCCTACTATGACGCCACCGCGCATCGCTCCCCTTTTTTTGTGCGCTCTCCTTCTCTTGCCCGGCGCACGTGCGCAGTCACTGCCCGGGACGCAAGCCCTGCCGGAAAACCCCGACTTTTCTGGCGCAATGGTCGCCGGGATCGACAAAATGGCCATGCGCCTCATCGACCAGTCCCGCGCTGCGCGGCATCCCACCCGCGAGAAACTCAGAGCCGCACTGGGCATGGTGGACGTGCGCCTGCCGCTGAAGACGCTCGAACTTGTGGGCGACACGGCCTCGCCCGCCGTGCTGCACGAATCCGCGCAGTGCCGCGTGGTGCGCGTGCGCTGGCCCGTGTTCGATGGCGTGCACGGCGAGGGCATCTTTATCCAACCCAAAGCCAAACCTGTGGCCCGGGTGGTGCTGCTGCCGGATGCAGACCAGACGCCCGAGTCCCTCGTCAAACCGCACTGGCTCGAAGCGGGCTGCGAGGTAGTCATTCCGGCTCTGGTAACCCGCGGCACACAGTTCAGCGCCACCGACGCGCTCCGGATCCCCACCAACGTACCGCACCGTGAATGGATTTACCGCCAAAGCTTTCTGCTTGGCCGCCACCTCATCGGCTACGAGGTGCACAAGACGCTGGCCGTGATCGACTGGTTCAAGGCGCAGCAGGACCAGACGCCGACCCTTGTGGCCGGACTCGGCGAAGGCGGCATGCTCGCGATGTACGCCGGCGCGCTGGACGAGCGCATTGACAGCGTGTTTTCCGCAGGCCACTTCGGTCCCCGCGAGGAGATGTGGAGGGAACCCATCGACCGCAATGTCTTCGGCCTGTTGCGGGATTTCGGCGACGCCGAAGTTGCCGCTTTGATAGCGCCGCGTCCGCTCGTGCTCCAGCACACGGGCTACCCCGAACTCACGGTTGCGATGGAAGGCAAGAAGGGTCAGCGCGCCATTGCCGCTCCGGGGCGGCTCACCGCTCCGGAACGTTCCGCGTTTGATGCCGAGGTGGCGCGTGCCAAAGGCGCTGTGCCGCAATCGAATCTGCTCACCTTCGGGGAGGACGAGCCGGCATCACGCATCGCACGCCACCTTCTGCCCACCCTCGAGGCCGCCGCGGAGCGCGTGGCAGCGGCGTTGTGCACGAGGGATCCGGCCATGCACGTCCCCGTGGACCAGACCCGCGAAGAGCGCACTGTGCGCGAACTCGGCCAGTTTACGCAGCGGCTCATCGTCTCCTGTGAAGCGGAACGCCAGAAGCGTCTCTGGGACAGGGTTCCGCTCAAGCCTCTCGCTGACTTTGAGGCCCACATGGCACGGGAACGTGGCACATTTTGGAATGAAGTCCTCGGACGCCTTCCGGACCCGAACATGCCCTTTAACGCAAAAAGCCGTGTAGTGCGCGAAACGGAGAAAGTTACTATCCACGAACTCACCCTCGACGTGTGGGAGGACGTGTTCGCGTGGGGATGGCTGTGCCTGCCGAGGGATCTCAAACCGAATGAGCGTCGGCCCGTCGTTATCTGCCAGCACGGTCTCGAGGGACTACCGGAACACACGGTCGCCGAGGACCAGTCCGGGCGCGACTGGCGCGCGTATAAAGCCTTCGCCCTGCATCTCGCGGAACAGGGGTTCATCACGTTCGCACCGCACAATCCCTACCGCGGCAAGGATTCGTTCCGCACGCTGCAGCGGAAACTCAACCCGCTTGGACTGACCTTGTTCAGCGTCATCATCGGCCAGCACCAGCGCATCCTCGAATGGCTCAAAGGCCAGGCCTTTACCCAGCCCGAGAGGATCGCCTTCTATGGGCTGAGTTACGGCGGCAAATCTGCCATGCGAATTCCCGCGGTGCTGACCGGCTACTGCTTGAGTATATGCAGCGGCGATTTTGACGAATGGGTGCGTTACTGCGCGAGCACGGAGCTGCCGATCCCGGGCTACATGCATGCGAACGAATACGAAATCTGGGAATGGAACCTCGCCCGCACCTTCAACTACGCCGAGATGGCGGCCCTGATCGCGCCCCGCCCTTTTATGGTCGAACGCGGCCACGACGACGGATGCGGCACCGATTCCATGGTTAATTACGAGTACGCCAAGGTGCGCCGCCTTTACGCAAAACTCGGACTTCCTAATCGCACCGCCATCGAGCACTTCGACGGCCCGCACACCATCCACGGCATGGGCACGTTTGAATTTCTCAAAAAAAACCTGCACGCGCCGTAGGCAACCCCGGTCCGGAATACGCGACAAACGCCGCCGGCCCGTTTGCCGCGACGGATAAGGCGGCGAAAACCCGGTGGCCTCCCGCCGGAAGTCTAATGGAAGCCGCAGGGCGCGTGTTGTTCTTTCAAATGGCCTCCCGGATTCCACAAATTCTTCACCGCGGCCTTCGAGACCGGGCCGAAGCGATTCCCGAGGGCGATTTTGAGGCTTCCCCAAGCGCCTCCGCGGATTGTCTAATCCCACCCATGCGGAATCACCCCTTATCCGCCCCCTTGTTCCAACGCCTGCGGCCGTTTATTTGCGGACCGACACATTTTGTCGCGTGGGCGGCCGCCCTGCTGTCCGTCCCGTTACATTCCAGCGCGGCACCCACCGCCCTCGATGCGCATCCGGGCGCCCGTATCTACACGGAGCGTTGCGCGGGGTGTCACGGGGACCAGGGACAGGGAGTGAAAGACAAGCATGCGGATCCCCTCGCGGGAACACGGTCCGTAAGTGGTTTGGCGCGCCTCATTGAAAAGACCATGCCCGAGGGTGAGGAAGGTACCTGCACCGGAGACGACGCCCGCAATGTCGCAGCCTATATCTACGACGCCTTCTACTCGCCGGAAGCCCAGGCGCGTATCCGCCCTGCGCGCGAGACCTTCTCGCGCCTCACCATCGCCCAATATCGGAACTCCGTGACCGACTTGCTGGGCCGCTTCCGGCCCGGATTTGACCGCCCCCCGGGCGAGGAACGCGGACTGAAAGTCACCTACAACGGATTCTGCATTCCGAACCCGGAAGACGTCGCGGCACGCGATGCCGAAAAGGACCCCAAGAAAAAGGACGAACTGCAGAAGAAGGTCAAACGTCCCGAAAAACTCGAGCGCATTGAACCGGGCGTCGACATTCATCTGGGAGCTGCAAGCCCGGACCCGGAGAAGATGATCGCCTCCGAATTTCAGATCCGGTGCTGGGGCTCGCTGCTTGCCCCGGACACGGGCGTGTACGAGTTCACGGTCAAGAGCGAAAACGGTGTGCGTTTATACGTAAACGGCCGCGAACCGGTCATCGACGCCTGGGTGAGCACGGGACCGGAGGTGCGGGAGGAAAAACGCAGCGTCTTTTTGTTGGGCGGCAGGCCCTTCCGACTCGTGGTGGAGTTGCTCAAGTTCAAGGACAAGAGCGCCTCGCTCGAGCTCTGGTGGAAACCGCCCCACGGTGTGCTGGAACGCGTGCCCGCTTCGCGGTTGATGCCGCACGAGGTGCGCGCGCATTTCGTGCCGGCATCGGCCCTTCCCGCCGACGACCGCAGCGACGGATACGAGCGCGGCACGAGCCTGTCCAAGGAATGGGAGCAGGCCACCACCGCCATCGCGCTTGAGGTCGCCGAGCACATCGACTCCGACCTCGATGCGCTGGCCGGAACTAAAATCGGCGCACCGGACCGCTCCGACAAATTCCGCGAATTTGCCCTGCGCTTCGCCGAAGCCGCGTTCCGGCGCCCGCTCGACGAATCGCAGCGCGCGCGCCTCATCGACGCGGCCTTCGAGAAGGCCGCATCACCAGCGCTCGCGGTCAAGCGTGTCGTGCTCCACGCGCTCAAGTCTCCGTACTTTCTGTACCCCGAATCCGCAATCCTCGCTGGTGCGGACACCTTCTCCACGGCATCCACGCTGGCGCTCACGCTGTGGGATTCACTGCCCGACGCCGCCCTCTGGAAGGCCGCGGTGGAGGGCAAGCTCAGCACCCCGGAGGAAATACAAAGCCAGACCCGACGCATGATTGCGGATGCACGCACCCGGGCCAAACTGGACCAGTTTTTCGACTCATGGCTCGAGACCGAGCGCACCGAAACGGCCACCAAGGATTCGAAGGAGTTCCCGGATTTTGACGACACACTTAAAGCGGACCTGCGCACCTCGCTGCGGCTTTTTCTCGACGAAGTGGTCTGGGGCGAACGTTCCGACTACCGCGAGTTGCTTCTCGCCCCGCATATCTGGATGAACGACCGTCTGGCCCGGCACTACGGCGCCCCGGCGGAAGGCGGCTCGGAATTTCGGAAAACAGTTCTCCCGCAGGGGGAGCGCGCGGGGGTGCTGACCCATCCCTATTTGCTCTCAGGCCTCGCGTACAGCCGCACCAGTTCCCCAATCCATCGCGGCGTTTTTCTCTGCCGCAACATTCTCGGAGTCGCCCTCAAAAACCCCTCCATTGCCGCTTCGTTCGAGGACGCAAAATTTGATCCCTCCCTCACGATGCGGGAAAAGGTCACCTCGCTGACGCAAAACGGAAACTGCGCTGGATGCCACGCGCTGATCAATCCACTTGGCTTCACGCTCGAGAACTTCGACACCCTCGGACGCTGGCGCACCGTCGACAACCACAAGCCCGTGGATCCCGTTGTGCAGTACGCAGCCGAGGAGGGCGGCACCGTCGAATTCCGCGGCCCGCGCGACGTTGCGCAGCATGCGGCCTCCAGCCCGTTTGCACACGACGCCTTTGTGCGGCACCTCTTCCACCACATGGTGAAGCAACCTCCCGCCGCG
>JBILWF010000267.1:0-4842 GCA_044370075.1 Chthoniobacteraceae bacterium
TGGTGGATGAGCGCGCGGGGCTGGAGCGCCGCATCATGCGTCTTTTTGTTGAGGGGGACGACAGCGGCGGATCGCTGCATGCCGGGGTGGTGATTCCCGCGGGGGTTGCGCATGCGCTCCGGGTGGTGGGGTCGTCCGATGCGATCATGGTCTACGGGACCACCACCACGTTCCAGCCCGAGGCCGAGGGACGCATCGCGGATGATGTCGAGAAGGCCCCGCTGCCCGACCCGTGGCATCACTATTTGCAGGGCACCCCGTAGCGGTTCCTTCCGGAAAATCCCGCCCCGTGCTAGCCTTGCGCCATGCCGATCTACGAGTACGAGCCCTGTTCCGGAGAGTGCCGCATTTGCAAGGAGGGCTTCAGCCTGACGCGGCCCATCAGCGCGCCTCCGCTTGAGAAGTGCCCGTTGTGCCGGCAGCCGGTGCGAAAAATCATCAGCGGTTTTTCCTCTCCGAAGGTGCTCAAACCGCTCTCCGTGTCCGAAGCGCGCAATGCGGGTTTTAGCGTGTGGAAGCGGGTGGGCAAGGGCGAGTACGAGCGCCAGTAACGCAACGGTTCATGGAATCCTCCCCGCCCGCGCATCCGCCCGCATCGGCCGCTGAACATGCAGGGCAGCCTCGCATTCACACGGAGGTTCAGGTCATGTTTTTTGACACCGACTGTGCGGCGGTGGTTCACAATCTGGCCTACCTCCGCTTCATCGAAACTGCGCGTACCCTGCTGGCGGAACAGCTCGGCATGAGCCTCACGCGGATGGCGGAAACCCGCTTGTTTCCGGTGGTTGCGCGTACCGAGGTGGACTACCGGAAACCGGCGGCGCTTGGCGATGTGCTCGTGATCGAGGGATGGCTGGAATCCCTCAACAGAACCCGCTTTTGGTGCGGGTTTCACGTGCGCCGCAAATCCGATTCCGCGTTGATGGTGGAGTGCCGGCAGATGCTGGCCCTAGTGCAGATGCCCGCGGGGCGCCCGGTGCGTTTGCCGCCGGAATGGCAGACGCTGTATGCGGCGTGGGTTCGGGATTTAAAAACGGACAGCGGCACCGGAGGAGGCGCGTGAGTTCGGTTCCGTTTCAACTCACGGTGCTTGGGAGCGGCAGTGCGGGAAACTGTGCGCTGGTGGAGGCGGCGGGCACGCGGGTGCTGATTGATGCGGGATTCAGTGCGCGAAAAATTGCCCGCGCCCTCGAGGCGGTCCGAATTCAACCCGCTCAAATCGACGCCATCCTGCTTACGCACGAACATTCCGACCACGCCGCCGGTGTGGGGGTTTGGAGTCGTCGCCACAAGACGCCGGTGTACGCAAACCGCCTGACCGCGGAGGCGCTCTCGCGCGAGACCGAGGGAACCGCGTGGCGCATCTTTTCCACCGGATCGGATTTCGCCATTGGCGATTTGAGCATCCAAAGCTTTGCCATTCCGCACGACGCGGCCGAACCCGTGGGGTTTGTTTTACGCCATGCGGGAGTGGGTCTTGGATTTCTCACGGATCTCGGGTTTGCGACGCGGATGGTCACCGAGCGGGTCCGCCAGGTGCATACGCTGGTGATTGAAACCAATCATGATGAAAGGATGCTTCACGATGACACCCGCCGCCCGTGGGCTGTCAAACAGCGCATCCTCTCGCGGCACGGTCATCTTTCCAACACCGCGGCCGCCGAGGTGCTGGCGGAGATCGCTGGAAATGGCCTCCGCCGCGCGGTGCTCGGGCATTTGAGCGAGGATTGTAACACGCCGGAGCTGGCGGTGAGCACCGTGCGCAACCGGCTTTCGCAAAGCGGTGCCGGTGCCGTCGAGGTGCTCTGCGCGACGTGGCCGCAGGCGCGCCAGCCGATGGCGCTTGCCCTGCCCGAATCCGGCGCGGGAGTTGCGTAGGCCGTTTCCGCGCCGCGCTGAGGACATCCCGCGTGTTGGAGAAGCGCGGGGGAGGGCGCTGCGATATCTTTGCGCGGCGCGAAGCCGGTGGAAAAAACAAACCGCCGGGCCCCTTTCGGATGCCCGGCGGTGAGTTTAATCCGTGAACGGATGGACGTGTTTCTTAGTAGTCCATTCCGCCGTGTCCGTGGTGCGGATCCGCGGCGGGAGCGGCCTTCTTCTCGGGCACTTCGGTCACCACGGCTTCCGTGGTGAGGAGCAGCCCGGAGATGGAGGAGGCGTGCTGGAGCGCGCTGCGGGTGACCTTGGTCGGATCCACCACACCGGCTTTGACGAGGTCGATCCATTCGCCGGTGGCGATGTTCAACCCTTCACTGCCCTTGCGGCGCTTGGCTTCGCTCACGATGAGCGCGCCTTCCAACCCGGCGTTGTCCGCGAGTTGGCGCAAGGGAGCTTCCACGGCGCGGGACACGATGCCTGCGCCGATCTTCTCATCGCCCTCGAGCGCGAGCTTTTCCAGAGCGCGCTGGGCGCGGATAAGCGCCACACCGCCTCCGGGGACGATGCCTTCTTCGACGGCCGCACGGGTCGCATGCAGGGCATCTTCCACACGGGCTTTCTTTTCCTTCATCTCGGTTTCGGTGGCAGCACCCACGTTGATGACCGCAACGCCGCCGGCGAGCTTCGCAAGGCGCTCCTGGAGCTTCTCGCGGTCGTAGTCGGAGGTCGTTTCGGCGATCTGACGGCGGATCTGCGCCACGCGGCCCTGGATGTCGGCCTGTTTGCCGGATCCTTCGACGATGGTGGTGTTTTCCTTGTCGATGGTGATGCGCTTGCAGCGGCCGAGGTCTTCGAGGCCGAGGCTCTCGAGCTTGATGCCGAGGTCTTCGGTGATGAGACGTCCGCCGGTGAGCACCGCGATGTCTTCGAGCATGGCCTTGCGGCGGTCACCGAATCCGGGGGCTTTGACAGCCGCGATCTGGAGGGTGCCGCGCAGCTTGTTGACCACGAGTGTCGCGAGCGCTTCGCCTTCGACGTCTTCGGAGATGATCAGGAGGGGCTTGCCGGTCTTGGCCACCTTCTCGAGCACGGGGAGGATGTCCTTGAGGCTGGAGATCTTCTTCTCGTGGAGGAGGATGTATGGCGTGTCGAGGATCGCTTCCATGCTCTCGGAGTTGGTCACGAAGTAGGGGGAGATGTATCCCTTGTCGAACTGCATCCCTTCGACGACGTCGAGGGTGGTTTCAATCGACTTGGCTTCCTCCACGGTGATGGTGCCGTCCTTGCCGACCTTGTCCATCGCGTCGGCGATGATTTCGCCGATCGCCGAATCCCAGTTGGCGGAAACGGTCGCCACCTGGGCGATTTCGGTGCGGTCCTTGACCTTCTTGGAGATCTTGCCGAGTTCGGCGACGATCGCTTCTACGGCCTTCTGGATGCCGCGCTGCAGCGAGGTCGGGTTGGCACCAGCGGTCACGTTCTTGAGACCTTCACGGTAGATGGCTTCGGCGAGCACCGTGGCGGTTGTGGTTCCGTCGCCGGCAATGTCGCTGGTCTTGGAAGCCACTTCGCGCACGAGCTGGGCGCCCATGTTTTCATAGGGATCTTCGAGCTCGATTTCCTTTGCGACGGTGACGCCGTCCTTGGTGATCGTGGGAGAACCAAATTTCTTGTCGAGGATCACGTTGCGTCCCGACGGCCCGAGGGTCGCCTTGACGGTTTTCGCGAGCTTCTCGATGCCCCGCAGCAGTGCGTGCCGCGCGGCTTCATCAAAGAGGAGTTGTTTAGCTGCCATGTGTTTTGGATGTGTTCGGTTTTGGGTTGGTTTCGGGATTCAAATCCGGCGCTTAGCCAATGATTCCCAGGATGTCGTCTTCGCGCAGGATGAGGTGCTGCACGCCGTCAAGTTTGACTTCCGTGCCGCCGTATTTGGAGATGATGACCTTGTCGCCTTTCTTGACGGTGAACTCGATGAGCTTGCCGTGCTCGTCGCGCTTTCCAGTGCCGACGGCAACGACTTCGCCTTCCTGCGGCTTTTCCTTTGCCGTGTCGGGAATAATGATCCCGCCTTTCTTGACTTCTGCTTCTTCGATCGGTTTCACAAGGACCCGATCACCGAGGGGTCGAATTTTGACTGCCATGGTGTGTTTCTGGTTGTTCTGTTGGTTTTTGGTTTCAGGTTTACGGTGCCCGCACCGTTTGGCGGCTTGATCCGCCGTCCCGTGCCGGGCGCTGTAAAGTTTCGGGGGTTGTCCCCAAAATTTTTGTTTGGAGGCCGTTACGCGTTCTTTTTCTTGTCCTCGTCGACCACCTCAAATTCCGCGTCGACCACGTCACCCTTCTCTGCTTTGCCCCCCGAATAGTCTCCAGCTGTGGCCGTGTGTGCATGCTGGTCGCCCTGTGCGGCTGCGGCCTTCTGCAGATCTTCGCTGACGGACGCAAACTGTTTTTCGAGATCGGCATGGGCCGTCTTGATGGAGTCCACGTCGCTGCCCTTGAGCGCTTCACGCACTTTCTCGATCGCCTTTTCAAGACTGCTCTTTTTGTCGCCGGGTATTTTGTCCCCCTGTTCCTTGAGCTGCTTTTCGCACTGATAGGCGAGGTTGTCCGCGGTGTTGCGCGCTTCTGCGGAATCCCGCGCCTTGCGATCCTCCTCCGCGTGGGATTCAGCCTCCCGCTGCATGCGGTCCACCTCTTCCTTGCTCAACCCGCTCGAGCCGGTGATGGAAATTTTCTGCTCCTTGCCCGTACCCAGGTCCTTGGCGGACACGTTTAGGATCCCGTTCACGTCGATGTCGAAGGTGACCTCGATCTGCGGCATGCCACGGGGTGCCGGCGCAATTCCGTCCAGCTTGAAGGTTCCGAGCTGTTTGTTGTCGCGCGACATGGAGCGCTCTCCCTGGATGACTACAATCTCGACACCCGGCTGGTTGTCGCTGGCCGTGGAGAAGATCTGGGATTTGC
>JBILWF010000268.1:0-4834 GCA_044370075.1 Chthoniobacteraceae bacterium
GGGGTGGCGTGCAAAGGACTCGGAACCTCCCGGAGCGGGCACCAGGGGATCCTCCGCGCCGGCAGGGGATGCAGCGGATTGCGAGCGGGCACCGGAGGACACAACCAATTCGTCGTTTTCGAGAAGGACGGCATCCAGCGGGGGGAGGCAGGCATGCGCAGTGGTGTTGTCGTCTTGCGCGCCGGGTTTGCGAGCGTTTTGAAGGGCCGCCTGCAGGTTGGGCAGCTGGAAGAGGCTGGATCGTTGTGATCCGTTGGTATGGCCGCGGCCTCCGTCCGGGATATCCGCGAGGCCCAGATACAGGCGGTGTCTGGGCCGGGTCAGGGCCACGTACAGTTTGCGGTGTTCCTCTTCCTGCTCCTGTTCGACGGCTTGTGTTTTTATTTGGGCTGGAATGGGGTCCAACGCGTTCAGCAGCCAGCCTTCCGAGGTCCTCAGAATGGCGACTTTCATTTTGGACTTGGTAGAAGCCGGGCTGCGGATGTCCCAGAGGAACGGGCAAAACACCACGGGGTATTCGAGGCCCTTGGAGGCGTGAATGGTGAGCAGCTGAACCGCCGAATCGTCGGTCTCGAGTTTCATCAGGGCGCTCTCGCCCTCTCCTTCCTCCGTGTCCGGGGATTTGGCTCCCATCTGAACGGCAAGCCATTCGCCAAGTGATGCGGCGGTGCGCAGACCGTTTGCGAAACGGCTTTGAAGCAGGCTTCCGAGATGCCGCCAGTTGGTGACGCGCCGTTCGCGTCCGAACCAGCCGGAATCCAGCACGCGCGCGGCCCCGTCGCCGGGAGCGGATTCGCGCGGATGCGCGGGCGGCGAGGCAAGGTGATGCATGAGAGCGGGCAGCGGCCCCGAGCGGCCCAGGAGCGCCGCGAGCTGGCGGTACTGGGTGCATAGCGCCGCGATGTGTACGGGGTCTTCACGCAGCCCGGGAATGTCCCCGCACGGGAACCCTCCGAGGGGGGTTGCGAGAAAGGTGCACAGCCTTCCCAGCGTGTCGCCGGATTCGGAAAAGGTGGCGAGCAGCTCGAGCCATGCGAGCAGGTCGAGCGCCTCGGCGCTGGTGTACACGCTTCCGAGGCCCTTCCCGTCCAACTGGGAGGGAATCCCCTCTGCAAGAAGGGCGCGCCGGACCATGCGCAGGTCCCGTTTGGTCGCAGCCAGCACCGCGATGTCACCGGGCGCCAGCGTGCGCGTGTGCTTGGTGGTGCGGTCCACCACGGTCGTTCCCGATGCGAGCAGGCGCGCGCATTCGGCCCCGATCCACGCCGCGAGCGCCCGCTTTGCGGGCTCGCGCCGCGTCTTGCCCGTTTTGTGGAATACCAGCGTTCCGCGCAGGTCGGGATCGTCCAGGCGCACCCCCCCGTGATCGGCCGACACGCGCGTGTAGCGGGTTGCCGAGGCCGGGTCTTGCGCATTCCGGGAGTCGGGAAAGACAAAGTTGTCGCCGTAAAGGAAGTTGAGCGCGGCGATGAGGGGCGCATCGGAGCGGTAGTTGACCCCCATGGGCGGTGCTTGTTTTGCCCGGCCGGCCAGGTCCTTGTAGCTGGCAAGATCGGCGCCGCGGAACCGGTAGATGCTTTGTTTGGGATCCCCAATGACGAGGAAGGAGCAGGTCTGCTGGTGATCGAAGAGGGTTTGAAACACGCGAATCTGCGTCATGTCGCTGTCCTGGCACTCGTCAATAATGGCCGCGCGCAGGCGTTGGCGGACGGCGCATGCGAGGGGTCCGCCGGGCCCCTGCTTGTGGAGCGCGTCCCGCACGATGTGCAGGATGTCGTCAAAGGTGCGCACGCCCGCGAGCGTCTTGAGGCGGGGCAGGTCTTCGCGAATGCGCTGTTCGAGCCGTTCTTGGGGGCTGCCTGAGTCGGTTTTGACCTCCGCACCCGGCCGCGCAGCCACCGGCGCGGCTATTTTGCGCAGGTCGTCTGGAAGCCGGGTAATTCTGGGATGCGGGCTGGCCGAAAAATGCAGCACCGTGTCGGTTACGAGGTCTTCCAAAAAGCGGTGCTGCGTTTCCACGAGGCGCAGTGCTGGATCGCACCCGAGTTCCAGCGCGTGCCGGCTGATGAGCGTCTGGCAGAAACCGTGGATGGTGGAAATGGGAGCGAGGTCAAAGCTGCTGAGCGCGGCGCTCAAACGCTCCAGAAGCGACGCAGCGTCTGAGGCGCCGTTCTGCAGTGCATTTGCCAGGATGGCGGCCTCGGGATTTTGGGGAAGCGCAAGCCCGCGCATGGCCGCCTCGGCTGCCGTGGTGGCTTTGCGCAGCGAGGAAAGCAGGCGCTCTTTGAGTTCGGCTGTCGCAGCGCGCGTGAAGGTGCTCACGAGGATTTGCTCAACGCCCAACTGCTCTTCAACAAGCAGGCGCAGCCAGAGCAGCGTGATCGAGAAGGTTTTTCCTGTTCCTGCGCTGGCCTCAATGGAGTGCGTTCCGCGGAGTGGTTGCGAGAGGGGGTCAAACATGGCGGGTGTGTCGTGGCGCGGGACCGTCTACGAGATCGCGGCCGGCAGCGCGGCAATCCAGTTCTCGATAAAAAGCGCGATCCGCCACGCAAGCGGTTCGCCTGGCGCGGGAAGGAAGTCGGCGGGGACGTCCGGCTGCCACGCAAAGGGATCCTCCAGCCCGCGGAAGGCCACGCGCGTGGCGGAGGACTCGGAGTCGGCAGGTATGGATGCGTCAAATCCGCGGAAGGCCCACGCCTGATAGGCTTCCTCCAGTGCATCCGCGGACGCCCGTAAGGGATCCCCGGGGACTTTTGGACTCTCGCAGAGCACCTGGGAGCTGTTGGGCCAGAAGGGAAGGGGTATGCGTCGTGCCAGACGGTAGAGCGGATAAAGCAGACCGAGGTGCTGCGCAGCATCCCCCGGAGCGAGGGGAGGGAGCGTCTGCCTGAGGTCGGTGAAGACGCCATGGGTTTGTCCCGGGGGTTGGAGTGCCGCGTTCGCGGAGCCCGCAAGCGCGAGTGCATCCAACCGGAAGAGCAGGTCGTGGCGCCACGCCGTGCCGGCGGGCGAAGAGTCGGAGCTCTTTATTTTGGAAACGGAATAATACGAGCGCTCCCCGCTGTTCGGCTTTTGGTACCAGCCGGGGCGTGTGGTTCCCTCGATCCAAAGCATGTCGGCAGAAGCCGCAACCGGAAGGGCAACACGGCAGACCGTACCCAGACGGTCCTCCGGTTGGTAGAGGTCGGTGAAGGGGATTTCCTCGAGAATTTCGGAGAGAAGAGCGTTGCCCAGTTCGCCTCGGGGAACTTGTCCGGAAAGGTGCAGGCGCTCAAAAAGTGCGGCTTCGTTGCCGCTCTCGAGCCGGGTACGCAACAGTTCGTCACGCATCGCCCATTTTTCGAGGTGGTTGAGTTCCACCCGGTCCGAGCCCTCCAGCGATTCGGCCTCACGCGGCGGACGCACGCCGAGGCGCTGAAGAAAGAGTTTGGCCGGTTCGCGCAGCAGTGTGCGCAGATCCTCCAGCGACGGATTAGGGACGGATTCCTCCGGCAAAATCACGGCCCACGGCCCAGGAAAGGGCTCCTGCCGCGTGCGCGCGGCGATGTGCAGCGCGCTCGCATGATCGGCGGGATTTCTGCCGAGGACATTCGGGTTTGCGTGCCTGCCGAATGCGCGCGGACTGGACCCGTTGAGGGGGTGACGGTGCAAAATAGCAATGTGCGCGGGGCCGCCTCCCGGGCGGCTTGCGATGGTGTCCACGGCGTTGAGCACGTCCGCAAGGGCTGTGGAGGGCGGGCGCTCCTTTTGATCCTCGTCCGAGCCGCCGCAGAAGGAAAAAACCACGCGCTCGGAGGCGGACAAAATCGCAAGCAAAAGCGCGTGGCGGTCGGCGTCCCGCACGGACGGGTCGCCCTCGTGGCGCGTGTGGGCGAGCGGGTGCCATGCGGGGCGCTCCTCGGACTTGGGAAAGGTGTCGTTGTCGAGACCGGTAATGAGGACCAGGCGAGCGGGAACGCCCGCCAGTTCGCGCAGGTCGCCCACGCGGATGCCGCCCTCCCCGCGGCTGGCCGAGTCGTTGAGGCGTTGCAGCTTTTCCTTCAAAAGCCGCGTGTACCCGCTGACCTCGAAGAGGACGCCGGGCCCGGCGGTTTTTGAAAGCGCCGGAAGGATCCCGTTCTTGAGCGTGTTGGCGTGGGCCGTGTCGGTGGAGTCGCCGGGATGAATGAAGGTCTCCACGAGGTGGGCTGTGGCGGCGTTCCAGTCTGCGAGGGAGCCCGTTGCCGAGGGCCTCCATGTCGCGCGGGCTTCCCGCAGCGCCTCGAGAAAGTGGGCGAGTTTGGCAAGCAGCTCGAGCGAGAGTCCCGAGGCCCTCTCCAGCGGGATGGTGGCTTGCGGCAAAAGCGGGCCGCCCAGCGGCGCGGTGCGCTGTGACTCGGTGACGATTCCACCCAGCGCGAGGCGCTGAAGCGCCCAGGAAAGGTTCCAGCGGTGTTCGTCGAGGTCCTGATCCGTCCTGCGGTGGGCTGCATCCACGCCCCAGCGGAACCCCGCGTCGCGCAGCCAGTTCACCACGGTGCGCACCTCGCCCGATTCGGTGTCCAATCCCATGCGTCGTGCGATGAGCGGGTGTTCGAGCAGCGACTGCACCTCGGGAAGCGAGATGCGGCCCGCGAGCGTGTCCATCAGCAGCTCCAATGCGGTCGCGAAAGCCGAGGGAATGGTCTGTCCAAAACCGGCCATGCGAAAGGGAATGCGCGCACGCGGCGCCCCGCAAAAGGCGGCCTCAACGTAGGGTGCCTGTTCGGCGGGATCGCTCAGCAGCAGCAGAACTTCTTCGTTGCGCAGGTCGGCCAATTCCTCGCGAGCCTGCAAAATCCGGTCCCGGCAGATC
>JBILWF010000701.1:0-13984 GCA_044370075.1 Chthoniobacteraceae bacterium
CTGCAGGAACGGCCGCGGGATTTGTGGCGGGCGGGCTCAATGCCGAGTTTGTGTCCACGGTCGCTTCCCAAGCCGCTACCTCTCCAGGGGCCAGTGGCATGGGGGCGGGTGCCGCCTCGGTGGTTGCCTCCCTTTCCGATGCGGGCTTCTTCAACCGGCCTGCTTCCACGGCATCTCTGTTTGGCACCTCAAACGCCTCTTACACGGGTCTATTAAATATCACGACGGCAGGTAATTATTCCTTCATGGCGGGGGCCGACGACCAGTTCGCGCTGTTTATCGACGGCAAACTGGTCCAGTCCCTCAACCCCGCGGGCGGCACCGCCGCCGGTCTCACCGACGCGGCCAAGGCGGTGACCCTCAATCTCGCGGCCGGTTTGCATGCCATTTCGTTCAAGGCCACCAATGCCTCGGCCACCGCGGGCGGGCAGCGCCTGCTTTATTCCGGTCCGGACACGGCGCAGTCCGGAACGCCCAACGCGTACCAGGCCATCGCCGCGAACAACCTTTACTACGCCGGAGCGGTACCCAGCGCCGCAAACCAGTACAATCTGGCTGCGCGTATCGGCGTCTCGTACGCGGTGGACGCATGGCAATCCGCCACGCTGGACACCCTTTCTGCGCAGCTTGGGGCGGTGGTCACCGGCACGCTCACCCTGGGCACCGCGGCGACGCTCAATGTGGTCAACGGGGATAAGGGTTCTCTGGGCGGAGGCTGGATGGGGTTTGCGGGAACCATCACCACGGCGAATTCTGCGGTGATTAACACCGGTTCGCTTTCGACCACCCTGGGCGGGGCCATGGTGTATTTGCTCGGGCCGGTTGTCCAACCCGCGGGGGCGACCGGGGTGGCCACCGGGCTCAACAAGCGGGGGGAGGGCACCATGGTGCTCGCCAATGCGGACAACTCCGCGTTCCTCGGCGACGTCAATGTGTCCGGGGGGGTCTTGCGCATCGACGCTCCCACGGCGCTTTCCCAAGGCACCCTGCGCATCGGCCGTGTCGCATCCACGCTCACCACTCCCTCGGTGAGCGTCACCGCCTACCGCGTCACGCTCGCTGCCGGGGACAGCACCGCTGGCTTCACCCCCGGTATGAGCGTGAGCGGTTCTGCCGGCTTTGCCCTGCCTGCCGGAGCGGTCGTGAGCGAGGTGATCTCCGACTCCGTTTTCACCATCTCGGGGTCTTTCCCGCTCACGGGCGGTGGCGCTTTGCTGAGCGCGGGCACTGCTCTGCAGGTTGGAACGCTCACGCTCAACGCCGGCAGCGTGGCCATGTCCGCCGTGGACGGACTTCTGGTCACCCTTTCCGGGACGGAAACCCTCGCCATGCAAAACCTCATGGTGGGCGGATCCATTTCGGGCACGGGCATCCCGCTGGGCGCGGTGGTCAAAGGGATGGAGTCTGCGAGTTCCTTCCGATTGTCGGTGGTGGGAACGGGCGCGATATCGGGCAGTTTCACCGCCGCCGCTGCGGGCGGAATGCTCGATTTGAACGGACAAACCAACGTGCCGGGCAGCATTGTGCTCAACAGCAGCGGACCGCTGCCTGCACTCGCCGCCTCGGTGGGCGGGCTTTGGAACAGCAGCCCGTTGCCTGCGAGTTTCACGGGCACCCTGACCCTTCAGAGTCCCTCTTCGGTCGGGGGCGAGGGAATGCTCACCCTCGGCAGCCTGGTGGCGGGGTCTGCGGGAGCCACGCTGACCAAGACCGGCCCCAACACGCTGGTGCTCTCCCAGGCCAGTCCCGGGTTCGCCACGGCCAACATCGTGGTGTCGCGCGGTATTTTGAAACTGGAAGATGCCAACGCCCTCGGACCGGGGGGCACCACCACGGTCAACTCGGGGGCCGTGCTGGATGTCAACGGGCTGAATCTGAGCGAAACTCTGACAATCTCGGGGTCCGGTTACACCGGATCGGGAGCCATTACCGGGTACGGTGCCACCAGCCCGCTCTCGGCATTAATCAACACTTCCTCCGACGCGGCGACCTTGAGCGCGAACATTACCCTCGGTGCCGCAACGCGCATCGGTTCGGGAGACGCCCTCACTCCCAGCGGCAGTTTGTTGATTGCGGGTGCCTTCGGAGGAGGACAAATGCTGACAAAATCCGGCTCCAACATGCTGGTGCTCAGCGGCAACAACACACAAAGCGGGCTTACCATTGCACAGGGGACGGTGATTGTTACGGGAGCCGCGGGCCGGAGTGGCGGTGCTCCCGTGCTCCTGCCGGGATGGGTAAACGGCCTGCAGATGGGCAACGTGCTGCGCCTCGACAACAGCCAGGCCGTGCTGGACAACCGCACATCCACCTCCATCACGCTGGCCTCCGCAGAACTCCAACTCGGGGGCGGGGTAACCGGCGGCACGGAAAACGTAACCAATGGAATCACGGTCAACGGCGGGATGGGTCTTGTGACCTTCCAAACCCTTGGAACCGGGGTGCTGCGCATCACCACCAACTCGGGTTCGGTTCTGGGCGGGTTGATCCGCGGCAACGGGGCCACGGCCTTGGTGCGGGGAATCAGCGGAGGAACCGTGGGGATTTTCAACCAGAACGCGGGCACTCAAATTGGCCAGGCGGGTGCCAACGGCACGGCGAATAAGGCCATCACCCCGTGGGCCTTGATCGATCCCTCCGCCACCGGATCGGGCATCAACTTTTTGGTGGCCGCGGATGTCAATGCGTATTCGCGTCCGCTCAACTACGGCACCGAGATGGCCCAGTCGGTGAGCGCGGGTACGGTGAACGTGCTGTTGCAGGGCGACACGCTGCTGACGCTGGGTGCTGCTGCGGCCCTCCCCACCGAGACGCGGCTTAACTCGCTTACCTTCGCCGGGAGCCTCGCCTCCACCGGCACGCTCACGCTGGATGCGAACCGGATCGCATCGCTCGACAGCGGGGGCGTGCTGGTCACGCGCAGTTCCACGATCAACGCGGGCACGGGCGGGGTGGGCGCTCTGAACGCCGGAGCCACCGCCACGGGGGGACTTGTTTTCCACACCGCGGGCGCCTCCACGGTGCTGAGCGTCAACGTGCCGCTCGGCGGCTGGCTCTCGCCCACCACCGCAGGGATCGCCAAGAGCAGCGAGGGCACGCTGGTCCTCGGCGGCTCGATCCTCAATACCTACACGGGCCCCACCTACCTCAACCTCGGCTCCCTGCAGTTCGGCGCCAACGCGCCCGGCATCAACCCGATCCTGTTTAAATTCACCACCCCGGTGGCCGGTTCCACCGCCTCGCTGGTCAACGCCGACAGCTGGTCCATCGCCCCGGGGGCCACTTGGGATCTCAACGGCAAATCGCAAACCATCGGCAATCTGGGAGCCTTCGCGTCCCTCAACACCCTGCCCGCCACAGGGGGTGCGATCTTCAACGCCCCCGCCAATCCGGTCGCCGACGTCACGCTTCTGCAAACCATCGCACGGGATTTCTCGGGTGGCTTCCACGGCAACCTGAATGTCTGGAAGGCGGGTACTGCCGCTCTTTTTCTGCGGGATGCGAGCACGGCCACGGGCACGCTCACCGTCTCGGGTGGTTCGCTCACCCTCGTGGACGAAGGCGCCTTTGCCAACGCCAGCCAGATGGTGGTGCGCAACGCCGTGCTGCGTTGGGACGACTCCGGCATCAAGGCCCGCACCGAGCGTCTTTCCCCCGCCATGCCGCTGCGCCTGGACGGGGGCGCGCTGGAGTTTGTAAGCCGCAGCGGCTCCTCCGGCAGTATCCGTGTGGGAACCCTCGACCTCGTCGCGGGCGCCAGCGTGGTGCGCGTCAACGTGGGCAACGCGGGAATCGGCTCCGCCACGGTCAATTTGGGAACCATCACCCGCTCCGCGGGCACCACGCTCAACTTCCTTGCCGCCAACAGCGCCAACCAAGGGGGCGGCATCGGAGACAACCCCTACGTGCGACTGGCCGACCCGGCCCTCACCGCCGGCGGTCTCCTCGGGGGGTGGGCCGTGGTTACGGGCGCGGATGGGTTCGCCGCCTCCAACGCCAACGTGGGCTTTGCCACCTACGATCCCGTATCGGGTGTGCGCATGCTCACCGGCGGGATGATGGCCACGTCCTTCTCCGGGGCAACCACTGTCAGCAACGTGGCGCCGCTCGTCACCGAAACGGTGGGCTCAAGCCGCACCATTCACTCGCTGAGTTTGACCCGCGCAGGCGGCCTCGCTGTGAACTTCGCCAACCCCACCGATACCCTCACCGTGGCGTCCGGCGGGATTTTGCGGGGTGCTCAATCCGGATCGGGCACGATCGGATCGGCGACCTCCCCGGGACGTATCACTCCGGGTGGCTCCGAGTTGTTCCTCACTGCAGCGGGTTCGCTTGTGGTGTATTCACAGCTCACGGGCAACGCCGTCAACCTGGTGTTGTCCGCGGTGGGACCCACGCCCGCAAGTGCGGGAATCACCCTCCTGGGCGGAAGCATGCTCCTCGGTACGCCGATGATCTCAGGCGGGACGCTGCTGACCGTGCCCACGACCGCCGGACTCAGCCCGGGCATGTTTGTTTCCGGTCCTTACATTCCCGATGGCACCACCATCGCCAGCGTGGTGGATGGCACGCGCCTGGTGCTTTCCCAGAGCGCGCTCATTCAAAGTTCCACCGTGGCCTTCGCCTCGGCCCAGACCGTTTCGGGCTCCAATATCCTGACCCTCCCCAGCACGGCCGCCCTCGCGCCGGGCATGGCGCTCAACGGCGGGGCGATCCCGGCCAACGCCACGGTTTCGGCCATTTTAAATGGCACGCAGATTTTAATTTCCGCCAACGCGACGGCGACTTCTTCCGGCACCAGCGTCACCGGCACCTTGACCGGGGCGGCGTCGCTCTGGACCGTCGGGGGTGGTAATACCTACACGGGAACTACTTACAACAACGGCCTGCAAACTGTCCTTGGCGCGCCGGGCAACGCCATTCCCGGTGATTTGGTCATCTCCGGCGGAAACAACGCGGGACTCGATTCGCTGGCCTTGCTCAACTCCCGCCTCACGCAGACTCGCGCGGCCCAGATTGCGGATACCGCCACCGTCACAATCCGGGGTGGAGGCGCATGGGACCTGAACGGATTCCGGGAGACCATCGGCAGTTTGATATTGGAGGGACAGGCGGGCAGTCAGGGCGGGGCGGGTGCGGCCGTGTGGACCTCGGTGGGCACCCTCCAGCTTTCCGGCAATCTCACCGCGCGCAGGCTGGAGGATCCCGCCTTTGTTCCGGTGATGCAGGGCAACCTCGCGCTGCCCGCCTCGGCGACGGTGCAGGTGGAGGCGGTGCGGGGCGCAACCCTCGAGGGGTATCTGGGGGCCGCAGGCCAGATCGGACTTGCGCTGCAATCCAACCTGGTGAGTCCGAGTACAATTCTTAAAACGGGCGAGGGGGTCCTTTTGCTCGGAGGGGTGAGTTACGTGGACAACACCCTCAACGTGGGCGCCGGCGGCATCGTCCTCGGGGCGGGTTCCACCTACGGGCGCACCCGGATCAATCTTGCGGCGGGCACCGCGCTGGATCTGCGCGGCCAGGCTAACAACGCGCTCGGCTCGGTGGTGGGCGCGGGCACCCTCCGCAACTTCAACCTTGCCGCCTCCGGGACGCTGGTGACCGGATTGGATGGAACCGACGGCACCTTCTCCGGGCAGCTTGGCTCGGATTTTTCCGCCGGTCTTCTGAACGTGACCAAGGTGGGGACCGGCAACTGGACGCTCTCCGGTGACAATTCGCAGGCATGGCTCGGCACGCTCTCCGTATCGGGGGGTACCGTGACGCTCTCGGGCAGCGTCGCCTTTTCGGCCTATGGGCTACGCTCCGGAGCGAAACTGGTGGTGGATAACACGGCTTCCGGGGGGAGTGCGCGTTTGGGCGGATTGTTCACCCCGCTGGGGCGCTCCACGGCGCTGACCTTCCAAGGTGGCGAACTTGAACTCCGGGGCAATGCGTCCGCGACTGCGGGCGAGTCGGTGCAGTCCTTCGCGGTGCAGGAGGGGGCCGCGACGCTCACCCTTGCAGGGGCCGCCACGGCGGGAGTGAGCCTGAGCGTGGGAGGATCGCTTTCCGCACCCAACGGTCTCGGCGCGTTGCTGGTGCGCGGGGACAACCTCGGGGCGGGTGCCGCCTCGGCCGGAACCGGAGCGCTTGTGCTCGCCTCGTTTGCGGCGCTCAACGCTGTGGGCGGCCAGGGCGGCGGCGCATCGGACACCTTCACGCGCACCGTGCGTGCGGACATTCTCGGGGATGCATCCGCCGCGGGCAACGGCACTGGGTTCCTGAGCGGCGATGCGTCCAGCGGACTGGTGAGGCCGCTCCGCGGCGCCGAACTCCTGTACCGCGTGGAGGTGCTCGGGTTGGCGACGGGCAGCTTTAACGTGGGCGTGTCCGGCACCCAAACCGTGGCAGGGGACGTGGCGCTCAACACGCTCACCTTTGCTGACGGCGGGCGGCTGGCTGCGGCGGCCGGAGTGCTCGACAGCACCCGCCTCAGCCTGAATGCGGGCGGGATTTTGCTCACCACGGGTGTGGCGGATCTGAGCGTGCCGCAGATTGTCTCCGCCAACTCCCTCTCGGTGTTCGCGCTGGGGGATTCGCTTTTGAATGTAAATGGCTCCATCCTTGGTGCCGTCGGTCTGATGAAGGCCGGCAGCGGTACGCTCGCGCTGAATGCACCCCAGTATTTCACCGGAGGCGTGACCCTCAATGCGGGCACTCTGCTGCTGGGCGCGGGAGCGAGTGTGCTGCCCGTGGTGGCCGGTTCGCTGACGCCTTCGGTCTATAATGTCCGACTGAATGGAGGCTGGCTGGATTTGAATGGAAACACGCAGGTCGCGGCCTCCCTCACCAGTGTGAACCCGCTTCCGGGCATGGGGGGGAACCTCACAAGTACGCAGCCTGCTTCGCTGGTGGTGAACTCGATCGCACCCGGCACCTTCTCCGGTTCGGTGGCGGGCTCCGCGACACTGGTGAAGCAGGCGGGCGGCGTCCTGACGTTGACGGGTGCCAGCACCGGTGGACTCACGGTCTCCGGCGGAAGCCTCGAACTGCGCGACGGCGGGGTGGCGGGTGGTCCGGTTCTGGTGCAGCAGGGCGGGCGTTTGCTTTGGAATAACGGGGCCCTGCAGGCCGCAGAAGCGCGGCTGGGAACTGGCACTTTGGTTCTCGCAGGGGGCACCTTGCAGATTGCCGCGCGCCAGGGCAACGACGCGGTCACCCTCGGAAGCCTCGCGCTGGGGGCTGGCTTGAGCACGGTGAGCCTTTCCCCGAATGCGGGGGCCTTGCAGGTCACGCTGGCCGGCCTGCGCAACGACTCCCCCATGCAGTCGGGCGTGAATTTCGTCACCTCCGCGGGAACCGTGGGACTCGGCTTCGGAGGAGTCTCCGGCCAGTCGGTCGTCAATGCGGCAATCAACCCCCAGGTGATGCTCACCAACGCACCGCTCATGCAAAACGGAATCCTCGGCGGGTGGGCCACGGTCAACGGTGTCGACTGGGCGGTGTACCGAACGGTGGCCGATCCCACCACCGGCGCGCTGGGCATCGGTCCCTTCGGACTTTCCATTGACGGCGCGACGCCCTTCGGGGCGTATGGCGGGGACTTTACCAACTCCACGGGTCTGAGCAACATTCAGGAAAATACGGTACGCACGGGAATCGCCACCCGGAACGTGAATTCCCTGAAAATTCTGGGCCAAAATTACACCTTCGCCAATTTCAACCAGTTGCTGACGGTGGTCAGCGGCGGGATGATTTTCAATGGTGCCAACAGTGCGATCCGCGGGGGGATGATCACCGCCGGTTCCGCGGCGGGCGCTTCGCTGTACGCCAACACGGCGCAGACTTTCGTGTTCCAGCAACAGGTGGTCGACAACGGTGCCGGTGCGGTCAATTTTGTGAAATCGGGCGCGGGCGTCCTGCAGTTGGGGGTGTCGCCTACCATAACGGTAAACGCCGGGACGACGTCGAATGCCGGCTCGCTTTTGTCCGTGGGCATGCGGTTGGCAACCGGTGGCAGTTTAATCACGGCGGTGGATTCGGCCACGGCGTTTCGCCTTTCTCCGAATACCCTGACGGGGGATACCGCTGTGCTCGCCCCGCTCACCCAGGTGCTTTCCGGAATCCAGCTCACCAACGGGACCAACCAGATTTCCCTGCCCGCCGGCGCCTATGTGCTGCCGGGGATGACCTTCTCGGTGGCTTCCGGTCAGACGGGCTGGAACGGCACCCTCGGCGGCAACGGCACCCTGTCGGTGCTGGCGGTTTCGGGCACGACGGTGACCCTCTCGGGCACCGCCCTGGCGTCGGGCACAGCGCGGCTGCTGCTCAATCCGGTTACGGGGCTTTCCAACGCCGTGGTTGGATCCCTTGCTGCGGGCACGAACACAATCACGGTGGGTTCGCTTGCGACGGCTTTCGGAGTCAACGTGGGCCAGTTCGTTTCCGGTCCCGGGATTCCCGCCGGAGCGTATGTGACCGCGGTGACCGGTACACAGGTGACGCTTTCGAGTGCGATCACCGGCGCAGTCAGCTCGGGCACCTTCACCGCCCCCGCCGCCCAGTCCCAGATCGCCTCCCTCACCCAGGGCTCGCTGCTTGCCCGCGTCTACAGCACCTCGGGGTTGTTCGTGGGACAACCCATCCTCGGAGCCGGAATCCCCAACGGAACCACCGTGGCCTCCATTCTGGACGGACAGCGAATCACCCTCTCTAACGCCGCCACCGGTTCGGCCACGGGGAATCTCTTTTTTGGGACGGCACCCCTGGGTATCACCGCGGTGGGCACGCTTAGCTCGGGCTCCGGTGGGGTGGTGCTTGCCAGTACGGCGGGCATTTTTCCGGGCATGTCGGTGATCGGCCCCGGGGTGCCCGCGGGAGCAGTGGTGGGCAGCGTCGTTCCCGGCAGTATCACCCTGGTGGCTTCCGCCACGGGGACCGGAACCCTGGCCGCGAGCGGAACCCGCACCCTGCTGCGCTTCAGCGCGGCACTGGCCGACTACACGCCGTCCACTTCTCTCAGCGGCACCCTCACCGTGGGGGGCACCGTGGTCTCCGGCGTCAGTACCGCGGGATTGGCCGTCGGCATGGAGGTGCGCGGCCCGGGGGTGGCCAACGGCTCCACGGTGCTTGCTATTGTCAACGCGAGCTCGCTGTGGCTGTCTGCACCCGCGCTCCAAACGGTCAACGCCTCCAGCCTGACCTTCTCGGTGCCCGCCCCGCTTTTCTCCAACACCTACAAGGGAGTGACGGTGGTTAATCAGGGCATTCTGGCCCTGGGTACGTCCGTGGTTTCCGGCACCCTCGGGAGCGTTCAAATTCCCGGGGATCTCGTCATTAACAGCGGGGGTGCGGTGGTCGTGGGTACCTTCAACGGGCTCATTGCCAACACCAGCTCGGTGACCCTCAACGGAGCGGCTTCGTTGAGCCTCACGGGCAACAACACCTTCAACAACCTCACCTTCGTCAACGACGGGGGCGTGGCAACACCCCTGGTCTCCGGCGGATTGATCGCTCTCAACGGCACCCTCTTCTCCACCAACACCAACTTCGCCACCACGCCCACTGTCTCCTCCACGCTCGAACTGGCGGGCCGCCCGTTGACGGTCAACGTGCAGGGATCCTCCCCGAACGGACTCATCCTCAGTGGCTTGGTTCAAAATGTGCTGGGTGGAACCTTCGCCCCGGCGGGCCTCATCAAAGAGGGTGGCGGTGCCCTGCTTTTGTCGGGCAACAACACTTTCAACGGCGGAATCACCCTCAACGCCGGGATTCTGCAACTCGACGGCAACCTCACCGCTTCCGGAACCCTCCCCACGGCGCGTGCGGTCAGTGCGGTCTCGGGAGGCACCCTGCTGACCCTGGCCAACATCAACGGTCTGGTACCCGGGATGGCTGTTATTGGAACGGGCATCCCCCGCGGTGCCTCGGTGGTGTCGGTCGATTATGCCAGCTCCCAAATCACGCTCTCCGCCGGCACGACGGCGGCGGTCACCGGCAGTATCACGGTCGGCAGCCTGCTGCGCCTCAACGGAGGAACCCTCATGGGCGGAACCGGCAATTTGGCTGTTACCCGCCCGGTTTGGGTGCGCGGCGATGTGTCCCTCGGCGGTCCCTTCGCCGGACAAAACATCACCCTCTCCGGGCCGTTGGACTTCGACGCCACCCGGACGCTGAGCGTTGCCAGCCCGCTGTCAACGGCCACGCTTTCCGGAACCCTCTCCTCGGCTTCCGGGGCCGAGTTAATCAAGGCCGGACCGGGGATTCTGGTGTTGGGCTCCGCCAACACGTCCTTGTTGGGCGGGGTGCGTCTCGCGGGTGGCACGCTGGTGGCGGGAGCGGCCACCGCGCTGGGTAGCGGCACCATCACCTTCGCGGGCGGAGCGCTCGACAGCAGCGTGGCGAATCTGGTGCTTTCCAACAACCCGCAGGTGTGGCTGGGAACCGTGGGTTTTGTGGGTTCGCAAAACCTCAACATGGGCAGCGGTGCGGTGACCCTCTCCGGAGGCGATGCCGTGGTCACCACGCGTGCGGGCACTCTCACGCTGGGAGGAGTCCTGGGCGACGGCGGGCTGGGTTACGGTTTGACCAAGGCCGGCTGGGGCGTTCTGCAGTTGAACGCTCCCAGCACGTACACGGGTCTCACCACCATTCTTGGCGGTGTCCTGTTGCTGGGCACAGCCAGTGCGCTGGCGGGCTCGGTGCAGCTCTCGGGCGGAACTCTCGCCCTCGGATCGGCCGCCGCGTTGCCAGCCAACGCGCAAATCACCCTCCTCGGCGGCACCCGCGTTCTCAACGCCGGGACCTGGATTTTTGCCGGCGGCCAGCTCGACGCGTACGTGTCGGGCGGAGCTACTGTCAGTGGAACGCCCACCTTGCGGCTGCAGGGCGAACTCGGTTTTGCGGGGAGCAACGCCCTCACCCTCAGCGGGGGCACGGTGTTGCTCGAGGGCGGCACCCGTACGGTGTGGACCGCCGCACGCACGTTGACCCTGGGCGGCACCCTCCTCGAGAGCGGCACGGTGGCTGGCCTCGTCAAAGGCGGCGAGGGGGCCCTTGTGCTTACCGGGTCGAACACCTTCACCGGTGGCGTCACCTTCCTCGGGGGCACTCTGGTGGCCGGAAATGAAAACGCGCTCGGCCCCTCCGGTGCGCTTACCTTCGCCGGCGGCACCCTCCAAATCGGAGATGGCGTATTTACAGACTGGAGCAGCCGGTTTGTTCCGGTGGGATCCGGCACGATGGCCACGGTCAGCTCCGGTTCCGGGGTGATCCGCTTTGGTTCCCCGCTGGCGGGTGACGGGCAATGGGCCAAGCGTGGGAGCGGCGTGCTCTTGCTCGCTGGTGCCAACACGTTTAGCGGCAGCTTCCGCGTCGCCGAAGGCATCCTTCAAGTCAGCAGTGCCGGTGCGCTCGGATCGGCCGCAGGCCCCACAGTTGTCGACTCCGGGGCGACCCTGCGACTCGACGGAGCGATTTCCATGGGCACCGAAGCCTTGCAGATTTCCGGCGGCGGTGCCGCGGGCGAACTGGGCGCCCTCGTAAACTTCTCCGGCGCCAACCAGCTGGAGGCGGCCCTGACCCTCAACACTTCCGCCACCGTCGCAGCTCTGGGGGGCACTCTGACCCTGGGCAATGGCGTCTCGGGCAGCGGCACCCTGAGGCTCGCCGGACGCGCCGAAGGCACCGTTTCGGGCAGCCTTTCCGGAGTCAACGCCCTGACCAAGTCCGGTCCCGGCGTGTGGACCCTGGCCATGGGGTCAGCCAACGCGTCGGTGGCTTCCACAAGCCTGCAGGGAGGCGCCCTGGTGCTGGATTATTCCGCCCTCTCCGCGGGAGCGGATCTGCTGCCGTCCACCGGTTCGCTCTTCCTGGGGGGAGGCTCGCTGGTGCTGCGCGGAACCTCCTCGAGCACACAGACTCTGGGTACGGGCACCCTCCTCTCGGGAGCCAACCGGCTATGGGTGGAGGGCGGCACGCTGTCGCTCAACACCCTGTCGGCCGCGCCGGGCAGCACCGTTTTGATTGGCACCCTTGCTCCTTCCGCAGCCGTGCGCATATCCACCGCGCTTGCCGCGGGCACCTTCCTCCCGGGGCGTGCCGCCTTCTTCGATGGAACCTCCTACCGGTGGACCATGACCACCGCTTCCGGAGCCCTGGCACCCCAGGGCGCGGCAACCGAGCTGCCCTCTGCGGGCCTGTTACCCCAAAACGCCTACGAGCTGACCACCTCCCCAACCCTTACCGCTCCCGGGAGTATTCTGGCTCTGCGCGTCGCACCCACCACCCCCGGGGGCGTTCTCACGCTCAACGCATCGGGGTCGCTCTCCCTCAGCAGCGGCGGGTTGTTGTTCGCGGGAACCCGGGACTACACAATCACCGGGGCGGGTTCCCTGCGCATTTCCGGAACGGATCTCGCCGTGCAGGCTTATTCGACAGGTTCGCTGTTTTTAAACAGCCCTGTTTCCGAGTCGGTCGCCGGCGGTTCCCTCACCAAGAGCGGTTTTGGCACGGTGGTGTTGGGCTCCTCCAACACCTTTACCGGACAGACGTTTGTAAACGAGGGGGTGCTGAGCATTTCCTCCAACGCAAACCTGGGGGCCGTGGGCACCGGGGCCGCCCTTAACCTGCTCGGAGGCACCCTGCGCATCACAGCCGGCACTGCCCTCAACAATGCGGGCGCCAATTCCCGGGCGGTGAATGTGGGCACGGCGTGGGGAACGCTCGATGTGCTCTCCTCCACGACTTTGACGGTCAGCGGGGTGGTCAGCGGGTCCGGGGTGCTGGTCAAATCCGGCGCGGGAACCCTCTTCCTGACCGGCGTAAATACCCTCGCCGGCGGGTTGCTGCTGCGCGACGGAACCCTCTCCGTGGCGGGGGACAATAACCTGGGAGCGCTCTCCGCCCCTCTTCTATTCGAGGGAGGCACGCTGGCGGTGACAGCGGGAACCTCCCTCACCCGGCAGGGCATCCTGAGCGGTCCGGCTACTGTCAATGCGGCTGCGGGCGTAATCTGGTCCGGAATGCTCGCGGGCAGCGGCACTTTTTTCAAAGCAGGGGCAGGTTCCCTCACCCTGCAAAGAATCAACCCCTTCCAAGGCGACACGCGGGTGGACGCAGGTTCCCTGTGGCTGGCAAATGCAGGTGCCTTGCTCAACAGCACCCTGGATACTTCGGGAGCGGGTGCGGTCCGTTTTTCCGATGGCCTGACCGAGGCCGTCCTTGGCGGTTTGAAGGGAACCAACGCGCTGGCTCTGAGTACCGCCTCCGGAACCGCACTCACCGTGAGAGTTGGCGGAAATGGCCAGTCCACCGCCTTCTCCGGAACCCTCAACGGCGCGGGACTCCTCGTGAAGACCGGCGCGGGCACGCTCACGCTCTCGGGTGCCAGCACAAACACCGGCGGCATCCGGTTCGATGGCGGGATGGTTCTGGCCGCCAATGCCTCGGCTCTCGGCTCCTCGGGAGCGCTCACTTTCGCGGGTGGAACGCTCGGCTATTCGGGGGTGAACACCGACTGGAGCGCGCGCTTTGCGCCGGTCGCCACCGGGGTCATTGCCTCGGTGGATATTGGCACAAGCGACGTGAATTGGTCCACCGGCCTGTCGGGGGCGGGCGCGCTGGTCAAACGGGGCCCCGCCACGCTTACCCTCGCGGGCGCCAGTTCCCACACGGGGGGCACCACCATCGCCGAGGGCACCCTCGCGGGAGCCGCCTCCGCGCTCAATTCGGGCCCCATCTCCGTCGCCGCCCTTGCCCGCCTCCAAATCTCCGAGCCCGGCAGCGGCGTTTCCACCAGCTTTGCCCCGGTGCTGAGTGGGGCCGGGGAATTGCTCAAACTGGGCGCGGGAACCCTCGAACTTCTTGGCGTCAACACCCTGAGTGGTCCCACCACGGTCGCAGCCGGGCAGTTGACGGTCAGCGGCAGCCTGCTGAGCACTTCCCTCTCGGTGGCTTCCGGCGCCGCGCTTTCGGGGTCCGGCATGCTCACAGGTACCGCTTC
>JBILWF010000269.1:0-4807 GCA_044370075.1 Chthoniobacteraceae bacterium
GTTCGCCCACGGCCACGCGGCGGATGCGCGCTTCTCCGAGTTGCCCGATGCGCGTCTTCGCCAGGAAATCGCGACGGGTCAGGAGCGTTTTGAAAAAGGCGGTCGCAGTGCCTTTCAATCCCTGTGCGTCCAACTTGCGCGCATGGGATGCATCGTGTGGCAGTGGGACATGCTGAGCGATTCGGATTCGATTCAGTTTTCGCGGGAAGTCGTCCACAAGTTCGCCCGGCAGCGGCCCGAAATGAACACGACGGAAAACTGGGGTCTCTACAGCCCCCAGGCGGAGGCACACGTCCAAAGCATCATGGGGCTTCAGACGTGGAACTCCATCCGGGGTCTCGATTTTCTGCTTTCCCTGCCCGAGGTCGACCCGGAGCGCACGGCGGTCACGGGTGCCAGCGGGGGCGGCACGCAGACCATGCTTTTGGCGGCGCTCGACGACAGGATCAAACTTTCCTTTCCCGTGGTCATGGTCAGCACCGCCATGCAGGGAGGCTGCACCTGCGAAAACGCTTCGCTGCTGCGGGTGCACTCGGGAAACATCGAGTTCGCGGCCCTCTTCGCCCCCAAGCCGCAGGGGATGAACACCGCCAACGACTGGACCAAGGAACTGGCAACCAAGGGATTCCCGGAACTTCAGGCCCTCTATGAACTTTACGGCCGGAAGGACTTTGTATTCCTGAATCGCGGCGAACACTTCCCTCACAATTACAACGCAGTCACCCGCTCCGCGTTTTACACCTTCCTGAACAAACACTTCAAACTGGGCCACCCCGCACCCGTTATTGAAAGGGATTATGAACTGCTCTCGTGGGAGAAACTGACGGTCTGGGACGCCAAACATCCCGCGCCCAAGGCCGCGGACCCCGAGTTCGAACGCGGGTTGCTGCGGTGGTTTCATCAGGACGCCCAAAAGCAACTGCTGGAAGCCGCGAAAACCCCCGGTGAACTGCGCAAACAGATCGAGCCGGCTCTCGACGTGCTGATTGGACGCACCTTTTCCAAGGCCGGAGTGGTGGTGTGGGAGGCGGGAAAAAAGCAGAACCTGCAGGCGCATACCGAGACGCACGGAACGCTCCGAAACACGACTTATTCGGAGGAGGTCTCCGTGCTGTGCATCCAGCCTCAAAAGTGGAACGGGCGCGCGGTGGTGTGGTTGGAGGACAACGGAGTCGCTGGTTTGAAAAAAGCCGACGGATCTCTCAAACCTGCGGTTGCCCGCCTTGTGGAGTCGGGGGCGCTTGTTTTCGGAGCGGACCTGATTTTTCAAAATGAAAAAACGGCGCGCAATCGCGTGGTCGCAAATCCGCGGGAGTTCGCTGGATACACCTACGGCTACAACCATGCGCTATTTGCTCAGAGAGCGCAGGATGTGCTGACGATTCTGAGCTTTCTAAAAAACTCAAAACTGCCGGATCAACCCGCTGCCACGCAGGTGGACCTTGCGGCCTGGGACGGCACCGGTCCGGTTGCCGCGGCCGCCCGTGCGCTTGCAGGCGCAGGCGTGCGCCGCGCGGCTTTGGACACCGGGGGATTTCGTTTCTCCTCGCTGCTGGATTATCAGCACCCTCAGTTTTTGCCCGGCGGCGCCAAGTATCTGGACGTCCCGGGAATGCTGGCGATGGGGGCGCCGCATGCGACATGGGTTTCGGGGGAAAAGACGCTTCCCACTTTTGTCCAAGCTTCGTATGCGCAGGAAAAAGCGGCCGCCGAGTTCACCGTGTTTGAGGGCGACAGCGCTGCGCGGGAGAACGCCGCGGTGCAGTGGTTTTTGAGATAGGTTTCCGGGAACCGCGCGATGCTTTTGCTCCGCGGTTCGCGCTCCTGCGAGCCCTCTCCCAAGCCAGCTCACGCCGCGGTTGAGAGCGTTTTGTCCCTCGCGGGGGGAGCAGGGACCGGGGCGGTTCTTTTCACTCCCGCGCGCGTTTTTTGAAAATGCGGTCTGCACGCAGCGGGAATCGAGGGCAGCAGCCACGGGGCGACCCCGAGATAGGCTTCCCAACCGGACAGAGCCGCCTCCAAAAAGAAGCGGGTTTTGGCGCACTCGGGGGGCAACGACTCGAGGACCCACGGGGCGGCACGCAGCGCGTCGGAAGCTTTCGTGAGGAGCGCCGCATCTTCGGAGTCGATGGGGCCGGGATTTCCGGCCTCCCGGGCCGGAGCAAGCGCAGCGCGAAACACGGCGGCATTTTCCGGCAGGGAGACTGCATCCCCCGCCTGCCGGTCGGCGTTTGCGTTGCGGCGGGCGTTCATGCCGCGGGCGACAAAGTCGTCGCCATCCGCTGCATGGTAAACGCTGCTGAGGTTGAGGCCCTCGCGCACGATCCCGCGCAGCTTGGCGCTGTTTTGCCAGATCTCTGCGCGTGGCAGGAACGGCGGGAAAACGTCCCGGCCATTCAGCAGCAAAAACATTCTCCATCCTTCCTCCTCTTCGCGCAGACGGTTCAAAGGCCCGACAGCCTGCAACCAGGCTCGGAACACCCGTGGCGAATGCTGCACATTAAGTGCCACATTACGAAACGCCGCGTATTCCCCGGGCATCGCGTGAAGCACGCGTTCCCACGCGGAAACCCACCCTTCCAATGCCTCCGGATCGCCAGCAAGGAGCGCGGGCGGGGAATCGTTGTTTGCCAGCGGACGCCCCGCGTCCCGGGTGGACAGGAAGCGCAAGAGAAGCTCCCGCAGCAGGGACACCACCCAAGGCTTTTTTGGCTGCTGACCGGAATTTGAATTCCACAGTTCGTCGGGGAGACCTATTTCTCCGCACGCCGCTGCAAGCTGCAAGGCCTCCACGTTTAATCGGGCGGCCACCCGTTTGGGCCAGAGTTCCGCCCATTCCCGCCTTGCTTCCAGATCCCCCGCTATGGCTTCGGGAGGCGTGTCGATTCCGTCGAGGTTTTCGCCGAGCGCAAGTCTTTCGAAGAAAGCCAAGGCCGTGTCTTCCGCGGAACGCATTGCCGGGGTTTGCCCCGTTCGCTCCGAGTTGGAATCGGAGTACTCCCGCGCGGGATTCGTGATGCCCTGCGGGAGTTTGGAGCTGCCAACCGCCCCGAGACGTCCCAAAAACGCAATGCAGGCTTCCCGTGCGGCCGTGCGTACTTCCGGGTGTTCTCCAATGCCGGACGGCATGCGAAATGGTGTCCAGGTTCGTCTCCGCGCGTATTCTGTATTTTCATGCAGAGTGGCGGCAATAGTTGCTTGGATCCACAGGCATTGAAATTCCACATCCTTCTCAAACTCTGAAAGTTTCGGTTTGTTGCCACAATGGCCCGTGTTCGGAATGCCACGTGAATTAAAGAACGGAAACTGTTTCCAGCGGGCTGCGAGGCGCAGGTAACCGAGTACAAAATCGCGCAGCGCCTGCGGGGATTTCAGTCCCTCACAAACCTGCGTGAGCAACTGAAAAAAGAGCCTTTCGGATGCGAAGTAGTTATAGCCCGGACAGTCCTCGCGCATTTTCTTTTCCAGGGCGCCCAGCCATCCGCGGGTCAGCACGCGTTGCATTGCGCGAAATTTGAGCAATCCCGAGGGGATCTTCACATGACAGGCGGAGTCACCGGGGTTTGAAAAAATGGCTTTCACCGACACGAGCCACAGGGCACGCCAGAGTGAGTGGCGAAGGCAGCCCGCAGGCGCATCCGGGGGCAGTTTTCCGCGCCGACATACGTTTAGGTGGGAGCTAAACCATGCGGAGAGTATTTCTTTTTCAGCGAGGAGCTCCGCAGGCACTTCCGCGGCCGGACGCGGGGCCTGTCTCAAATGGCGAGTCCATGCCTGATGCCATGCTTCCCGGAGCCCGGGTTCCTCCGCGTAGAAGGCATGAAAAGGGGGCGGCTGTTGGTTGCGGCCCAGATCTCTTCGGAAGGCAGTCAGGGCGAGCGGACGGACTTCCGGCAGGGCCAGAACGCGCCGGGGCACCCCGATGGTAGTGCCCGGGCTTTGCAAGCGGCCGATCCACGCTTGAAGAAATGCGCGCCGAATTCCTGTATTTTTTCGGAGGCTTTTTGGAACCGAAAGACCGCGCAGGCTCAGGTTGTTTTTCACGAAAAGGGCTTTCGCGTTGACGATCTGCAACGCGCGCCACATTGGGGCCGGGATGCCTCCGGTTGCGGCATGCCAGACCAGTTCTCCGAGCCGGCATTTCTTGAGATGGGAGCCAAACCACGCGGAGAGGATTTTTTTGTCGCGCACGAGCTCCGGTGGAAGCTCGGGGGCGGGGCGGGGGGCTTCGTTCAAATAGCGGACCCACGCCTGAGTCCACGCATTCCAAAGCCCGGGTTCCTCCGCATAAAAGGGGTGGAAGTGGGGGGGGCGTTGTTGGCAATCCAGATCAATGCGGAAGGCGTCGAGGGTCAGGGGGCGAATCTCGGCAAGGCCGAGGATGCGGCGTGGCACTCCGACTGTGGTTGCTCTTCCCTTCAGGTACCCGATCCATCCTTCAAGAAAGGTGCGTCGAATCGCGGGATTTCTTCTGAGGATTTTTGGAATGAAAAGCTTGCGGAGATTTAGGGCTTTTCCTTTGAAAAGGGCTTTCAGCGCGCTGATCCACAGGCCGCACCAGCCCGCAAACAGGATGCCGCCGTGGGGAGCGCTCGCAGGCGCATTGCCCTTCAGGGCTGCCTGCGAGTGGTTCAGCACCCATGCCGCCGCGATTTGCCTGTCGTCCGAGAGTTGCGCGGGCACCGCGCTATGCGCTGGGGCAGGGGAGTCCAAAAGCCGCAGCCAGGACCTGCGCCATGCCTCAAAAAGCCCCGGGTCTTGGAGTTCGAGGCCATGGAGGGGCACGGGCCTGCCTGCCTCCAAATCC